>JAJYCH010000593.1 GCA_021778575.1 Planctomycetota bacterium | reverse complement strand
GGCTTGGTTGCCATGTTGAGCGATCAGGTCGGGAACCGTCCTGCCCACCTCGGCACTCTGCGCCTTGACATCGAGGTGGAGCTTGAGGTTGGGATGGCCAACCCGCGCGATCAGAGCCTGGGCCTCGTCGCAGGTATTCAGAAAATTGGTTTCACTCGGCGCCAGTGGTTCGAGACAAAGGTTGACCCCGAACGAAGCCAGGCTGGGCAGGATTCGCTCGAAGATCTCGACCGCGTAGTCGTTGGCTTCGTTTGGGGTCACGCCTGGCAAGAGGTTACGCTGTTTGGGCGAACCGAGAACCATCAAGTTGCCGCCCAGGTCGCCGGTCGCCTCGGCCAGAGCAATCAGGTAGTCGGCGGTCTTCTGGCGAATGGCGGCGTCGGGGGTGGTGAGGTAAAATCCCTCGGTCTTAGCCAGGAGCCAGTGGAGGCCGATGGTGGTCAACCCCGCATCCTCGACCATCGAGCGGAGTTCCCGACGTCTCGAACGGCTGACATCATGGATGCTTGGCGCGAGCGTGAATGGAGCGATTTCGAGGCCGTCGTAGCCGATGGCCTTGACGGTCCGGCAGACCTGGGAAAATTCCCAGTCCTCGAACAGCTCGTTACAGATCCCCAGTCGGATCATCGGCGCGGGTTCTCCCTGGCGGCTGGCCGATCAGTCGAAGATCGGACAGAATGATGCTTCCATCGTCACAAGATGGTAGCCGAGCCGACGGCTTCCAGTCGACCAGGGAGTCCAATCTTCGATGCCGATGCCGCTCGAAAGCCAGACGACCGCCGTCGCCTGGCGGGATGTCACCAAAGTCTTCGTCGATGGTCATCAGGCGCTCCAGGGGGTCGATCTCGACGCCCGACGGGGTGAGATCCTGGCGATCCTGGGAACCAGCGGGTCGGGCAAGACCACTCTCTTGAAGCTGGTCAATCGCCTGATCGACCCGACTTCGGGCGCCGTGGTTGTCAACGGCCGGGCGACGATCGACTGGGACCCGATCGAACTTCGGCTCTCGATGGGCTATGTCATCCAGGAGGCCGGGTTGATGCCGCACCTGTCGATCCTGGCCAATGTCGGGATCGTCCCTCGGCTCAAAGGGGTTTCCCGCGCCGAGCGTGACGCCGCCGGCAGGCGCTGCCTGGAGCAGGTGGGGCTCGACCCGGCGGAGGTCGAACAACGGTTTCCGCACCAGCTCAGCGGCGGCCAGCGTCAGCGGGTTGGCGTGGCCCGAGCCCTGGCGGCCGAACCCGAACTGATCCTGATGGACGAGCCGTTCGGGGCGCTCGACCCGATCACCCGCCGCGAGATCCAGGACGAGTTCCGCTCGCTCCAGCGACGGTTGAAGAAAACGGTCATTCTGGTCACCCACGACCTCCGCGAAGCCTGCCGCCTGGCCGATCACCTGGCGCTCGTTGATCAGGGTCGGCTGATCCAGTATGGCGAGCCGAGCGATTTTCTCGAACGCCCGGCGAACGACTTCGTGCGCTCGTTCTTCCAGGACGCTGCCGCCGTGATCCCGTTTGATTCGGGGAGGGAACCATGAACGACTGGCTCGAATTATGGAGATCCCAGCGTGGGGCGTTGCTCGAAGCGACCGCCGCGCACCTCGATCTGGTTGGCGAGTCGATCGGACTCGCCGTCCTGATCGGGGTGCCGCTGGGTATCCTGGCGAGCCGGTCGAAACCGGCGGAACGGTCGATCCTGGGGCTGGCCAACGTCCTGCAAACGATCCCCAGTCTGGCACTTCTGGGGGTCTTGCTGATCCTGTTTCACGGTCGGATCGGCAAGCCTCCGGCGCTGGCGGCGCTGGTGATCTATTCGCTCCTGCCGATCATCAAGAACACGATCCTGGGTCTCAAAGGGGTGGATCGAGGAGTGGCCGAGGCGGCCTTGGGGATGGGGATGACCCCCTGGCAACGGCTCATGCTGGTCGAGTTACCGCTGGCCGTTCCGGTCCTCCTGGGCGGAGTCAGGGTCGCGGCGGTGGCATCGGTCGGAATGGCGACAATTGCGGCGGCCATCGGGGCTAAAGGGCTGGGTTCGTTCATCTTTCGGGGGATCTCGCTGTCCGATCCCCGGCTGATTCTCCTTGGCTCGGTGCCCGCGGCGCTCCTCGCGCTGGCGACGGACGCGGCTCTGGGAGAACTCGAAAATCAGCTCGAACCGACCCGTGCTCGACGATCCCCCGGGCGGAACGCTCTGGCGATCACGGCGACCGCTGGACTGGTGGCCCTGGGGCTTTACGGTGCCTGGCTCGAGTCGGGATCGGGCTCGAAGGAATCGACGGTCGTGATCGGCTCGAAGGACTCGGCCGAGCCGGTGATTCTGGGCGAGATGCTGGCCGAGTTGGTTGAGGCTCACACGCCACTCCAGGCCGATCGTCGCCTGAATCTGGGCGGGTCGTTGATCTGTTTCAATGCCTTGAAACAAGGCGGGCTCGACGCCTATGTCGAGTACACCGGGACCGCGCTAACGACGATCCTCAAACAGCCTCCGTCGAATGATCCTGCGGCGGTTCTCAAGACGGTCGAGACAATGCTGGCGACGGACGGGATCACGACGTTGCCCCCGCTCGGGTTCGAGAACACGTTTGCGATCCTGATGCGACGCAAGCAGGCCGAGGCTCTGGGAATCCGGACGATTTCCGACCTGGCTCGCCACCAGAAGTCACTCCGGGCCGGGTTCGGTCCCGAGTTCATGAACCGGCCCGACGGCTATCCGGGGCTGGTCAAGTTCTATGGTCTGAACCTGGCGATCACCCCGCGCGAGATGGACCGGAATCTGTTGTATCAGGCGGTCGCGGGGGAGTCGCTCGACCTCGCGGCGGGGGATTCGACCGATGGCCGGGTCGCCACGCTCGACCTCGTCCAGCTAATCGACGATCGCCACTATTTCCCGCCGTATCAGGCCGTCGTCCTGGTCCGGTCGGAATCGCTGGCGAAGTATCCCAGGCTGCTCGAAGCCCTCAAGCGGCTCTCGGGCAAGATTGACGCTCCGACGATGCGGAAGCTCAATCATCAAGTGGACGGATTGAAGCGAGACCCGGCCGAGGTCGCGAGGGAGTTCCTCGGCTCGGCCGGGTTGCTGAAGCCGTGATTCAGACCAGGAGCGGATCGCCTTCGAGGACCGGCTTCTTCTCGATCGCGGTGTCCTTGAAGAAGGTGGCGAAGATCAGCATGCAGACCAGGGTCAACAGGAACGGACCGGTCCAGATCTTGTGCCAGTCGTTCTTGAAGTAGTCGCGGATGTAGCCGGTCAGGACGCTGCCGACGATCGTCCCCAACCCGTAAATGACGAAGATCAAGAGATTCTGGGCCGAGGCCTTGATGTCCGGCCCGGCGGCTCGGTCGACGTACATCTGGGCGACGACGAAGAAGAAGCCGAACGCGAAGCCATGCAGGCCGATGGTCGCGATCATCAGCCACTGAGGATAGCCGATCGCCGAGAGCCCGAACCGGAGCGCCCAGGCACCCGCTCCGATCAGCATGGTCTTCTTCACGCCAAACCGGTGAACCGAGAGCGGCACCAGTCCGATCACCAGCCATTCGCCAAACTGGCCGATCGTCATGTAGCTACTGACGGCCTTCTCGGGAACGCCGATCGAGTTGAGGAAAACCCCTTCGCAGGCGAAGTAAAACGCCAGCATGATCCCGATCAAACCCGCCACTCCCACCAGGACGGCGAATGAGCGAATCTTGAGCAGTGCCAGGCTTTCCAGGATGGCCGACTTTTTCATCTTCGCGGTGTCATGCTCGACCGGATTCGGTGGGGTGTGCGGCAAGGTGAAGCAGTAAAGACCGTAGAACAGCGAGACAACGCCCGAGACTCGAAGACAGTCGCGGAACGAAGGTTCGCCAATGACGTCGAACAACGGCTTGAGCTG
>JAJYCH010000592.1 GCA_021778575.1 Planctomycetota bacterium | reverse complement strand
AGATTGAAAGGAGCGCTCGCCAGGCTCCCCGCGAGCATCGCCGCTCCGATCACGATAAATCCGAGCAGACCAACAATGAGATGTGTCAAAGCATAGGTCGAGCGGCGGACCGGTCGCGACATGATCAGGTCCATCGTTCCTTTTTCGATCTCACCCGCCATCGTCGAACCACGAGCGATCGCCCAGAGGCCGATCAGGAGCAGGATCAACGCGTTGTTATCCCATAGATTCATCTCTATTTGAATTGATGTGGCGTCGATGAACGAGAAGCGGCTGCGGCTGGCGCCCGTTTCGATCCGTCGGGTAATGAAGACGAACAGCCAGGCGAACCCGAACAGCGTCGAAGCGATCAGAAACAACATCAAGCGGATCTCAAGCAGATTCTTCCGGATCAACGCGAGGACAGTCATCATCGGCTCAGCTCCCCCAGATCCTTCGCTTCCGAGGGATGAAATTGGTCGTAAAGGCTCTTGAGGTCTTCGGTACCGATCGCCAGGTCGACGACATTTTCCCGTTGCAGCCAGCCGAGGAGCGGGCCGACCGCCCCTCGGTGCTCGAAGAGGTCGACGTTTCCGGTCCGGTTCTTGTGCGTCAGCATCAATTCGTCGGGGAAGGTCCGCGGCGGTTCGCCGGCGTATTTGACCAGGAGCATGCGTAACCCCTGACGATTGCGCATGTCCTCGACGTGCATCAGTTGCCCTTGCCGCATGATCGCCACGCGGTCGGCAATCTCCTCGACCTCCGAAAGAACGTGGCCGGAGAAGATCACCGTCTGTCCCGCTCGACGAGCTTCGATGACCAGCCCCAGAACATCCGTCCGCGCGGAAGGATCGAGCGCCGAGGTCGGTTCATCGAGGATCAGGATGTCCACGGGGTCGGCGAACGCCTGAGCCAGGGCGAGCTTCTGCTTCATCCCCGTCGAGTAGTTGCGGACTTTCTTCCGAAGGTCGAGCTTCATGATCCGCTCGGAAATCGCCACGGCGCGATCCAGCCCTTCGCCACCACGGAGCGAGCAAAGAAACCTGAGCAGACCATATCCGGTCATCGAACCGATCAGGCGAAGTTCGCCCGGCAGGTAGGAAACCATGTTCCGAACCTGGAGACTCTGATCCCACGAGTCATGCCCGCCCACGTTGGCCCAGCCCGAAGTCGGCCGGAGCAGACCGAGCAGCAGGCGAATCGTGGTGGTCTTTCCCGAGCCGTTGGGACCGAGCAGCCCGTAGACCTCGCCTTTACGTATCTGCATGTTCAGGTTCGAGAGCGCCGGGAATGCCCCGTACTGCTTCGAGAGACCTTTGGTCTCGATCATCAGACCACTCTCCAACCCAGTCGGCTCATCTTCGAGACGAGTTAGTTGAACCAATCCGAAGTCATTCGTCAACTGTCGGACGGCTTCACCGAGGAGGATTGGAACGTGGTCGGACAGTTGTAGGGTCCGCTGTGCGGACCATGGTTTCGACCCACAAATCTCGGAGGTCGGGTCGCTGAGAATTCCCTCGGCCCGGAACCATCTTATCTGAAGACCGAGCAAGGTCTGACTAGCTCCCAAATGAACACTGGTCGGGTCGGCGGCTCAATTGAGGTGCAATCCAGCTTCTGGCGATCCATCGTGGTTAGATAGGCGGTCCTGCCAAAGTTTGCCGGTAGGTCGTTTCTAAATAACGTTTGAATGGCGACTAATTTCCAAAAAACAGGCTGTTGGGCGTTGCAATTCTAAACCGAATTACCTACAAGAGACTTCGATTCTGGGATGAGTCAGGAAGAGGGATGAGAAAAGTGTAAATCTGTTCTCATGCTCCGCTGCGACAAGTCTCTGGATCATGGCTTTATTCATTTCAAAACGATGCGAGAGATTATTTTCGAGGACAGCCAGGATTCGGACTCGTCAAGCTTAAATGAATGCTTGTGAGGAGTTCCCCCCGATGAACCTCAGTCCAGGCGAACCCGGACCTCGATGCCGAGGCCGGCGGGTTCACCGTTATCAGGACCGTTGAAGAGAGCTCCACCGCGATCGAAGGGGACCAGTCACTCCCGGATGAACCGGGGCGTCCGATCCACCAGGAATCGCAGGAATGAGTCTGCATGCGAGTTGGTTCTGATAAGCTACTGGTGCATGCACTGATGGTCGATGCCGACCACGGTCGAATTCTCCTCCGGGGTTTCCTACGATGAACAACGCGATGCAGACCCGACAAGTCGCGATGAAGCGAAGGAACTTGAAGATCCATGAGCCCAGGCAAGAGCCGCCGGTTTCGGTCTACTGGCTGATCAACGGATTCCCGGCCAGGATCATCGTCTGGACAGCCGAGGAATGGGCGATGCTGATCGATCGACCCCAGGATGCGCAACCATTGCCGAATGGGATCTGGTGCGCGCTCAGGATTGATTGATCGGGTCGACGCGGCGGAAATGGATCGGATCATCCGTAAATATTCCCGTCACGCCCGACGCGAAGAGTTGCGTGGCCAGGCCGTCGGGAGACGAGTCATTGACCGTATAGACGAGGAGCGGACGAGCCGGCAACGGCGCCGAGGAAGAAGGAGGACCATGGACCGCATCGATTGCCAACCACTCGATCCAGGAGGCTGTCCGCGGATCGAGTGGCCCCGAAATCAGGGCACCTGTCGCCACGCGAGGTTCGTTTCGGACCACCGACTCGACCACTGCGTGGTCGAACGAAGAGATTGTCACGCTGTTCCAGGCTCGCGTCCGTTCGATCGTTGCCAGGACCGATCGAACCAGCGCGTCCGAGTCGTCCGAGGTCGGCTTGATCTCCACGTTGACCAGCCAGTCGACATCCATGGTCCAGAGAAGGGCCTCAAGGAGCGTGGGAATCCGGATCGATCCCGAGCCATATTGAACTCGATCGACGAGATCGATCGTTCCAAAGCCCCGGGCCGACCGGGGCTCAATCGACCGTTCGTCGACGAACCACGATCCCGCGTCGAGCCATTGAAGTTCTTCGAGCGTGAACTGGCTCACCGGAAAACCAATCAGGCCCCGGTCATCACCGGCGAAAACCTCGGCGACGTTGGTGGTCCGTCGGAGCGATTCGTCATGGATCACGACGGGATGGCCGTCTGCTGTCAAGCGGACGTCGAGTTCCCACCCGTCCGCGCCCGCGGAGAATCCCAGGCGGGCGGCCTCCAGAGTATTTTCCGGAGCACGGAACGAGTCGCCGCGATGGGCGAGAATCCGTGCTCGGGACGGTCGGGATCGACCTCGATACCATTCGCGAAACCGGTTCGAACTCATTTTCGCGGCCGTTTCGAGGTGGGCGAGGTCCTTGGCGACCTTACTTGTTTCGTCGCCGCTTTCTTCGGTTCGGCCGGCTTGCTTTTCGACGTGATCGGGGAGGTGGCTTCCGGCATTCTCGGTCCGGGCCAGGGAACGAAGTATTCGTTCAGGATCGCGCCCGGTCCGTAGCCCGAGAATCCGTAACCTTGATAGCGGGGATAAGTTCCCGGCAAGCCATACGGGCCGAAGCTGTTGGTGATCGAATAATAATCACTATTCGTGCCTGCCCCCGGGTAAGTGGCGTAACCTCGGTTCGGGGCGTTCCCCTGCTGAGCCAGCGCCGAACTTGCACCCCCCCCGAGAACGACCAGGGCGACAAGGCAGGATTTCCAGGCGTGCATGGGCGCTCTTCCTGGGTTGGGAACTGTTCCGGAGCATCCCGCGCGGGATCGTTACTATTCCGAGGATCGATCATTCCCGCCCGAAACTTTGAGAAAAGCGCCCGAATCGTTCAAATCGTGCCGGACGCGTTTCTCAATTCGAGGTATCGGTTTCCGGATCTCGGAGCTGGAGCAACCTGGCCATCTGACGAGCAAGAGCGATGAACTCGGCGGGATCGTGCGGAGCGGGCGCCAGTCCAAC
>JAJYCH010000591.1 GCA_021778575.1 Planctomycetota bacterium | reverse complement strand
GTCTGGGCGGCCGTGGAGGCGGAACTGGCCGGCGCCGACGGGATCACGGTCCACCTCCGCGAGGATCGCCGCCACATCCAGGATCGCGACGTCCGGCTGCTCCGCGAGACGGTGCAAACCCGGCTCAACCTGGAGATGGCCGCCGAGCCGGCGATCGTGGCGATCGCCCTGGAGACGCGGCCCGATCAGGTCACGCCGTTCGCGAAGCTCGACATCGACTGGGACCGGACGACCGCCTGGAGCGAAGGCGGCTATTACGCCCGGGTCTACCTGAACGTGAAGGGGCGAGAGGCTCGCGGACTGGTCGCGAAGGCGGACTATGAACGGGTCGTCGACGACCTGAAAACCCGGCTCGAAGCGACGACCGACCCCGACGGCCGCCCGATGGGCACACTGGTCTTCCGGCCCGACGAGGTCTATCGCGAGGTCCGCGGGATCGCTCCCGACCTGGTTGTCCACTTTGGCGGCCTGGCCTGGCGATCGGTCGGCGGCGTCGGTTACCCGGCCCTTCACGTCCAGGAGGACGAGACCGGCCCGGACGATTGCAACCATTCGCAGCACGGGGCGTTCGTCCTGGCCGCGCCTGGACTCGCCCCTCAAGGCGAGATTCAGGGGGCTCATCTGCTCGACATGGCTCCAACCCTCCTGGAGCTGGGCGGGTACGACGTCCCCGGTTCGATGCAAGGAACGTCGCTGGTCTCGGGTCGGGCCGCCAGGATTGCGGCCGGACTCGGCGAAGCGTCGGAGGAAGATGACGAGCTGGTTCGCTCTCGACTCGGCGGACTGGGATACCTGTCTTGAAGGACGGAAGGGTCAACCGCCCCGTTGATCCATCACGGATGATGGAGAGGAACCGCTGATGTCCGAAGTGGAAAGAGTCGCTGTCGAAACCGAATCCGAGAATCCCCCCGCGCCTCGCGGCCCAGGAATCCTGTCGTCGGCGATGTGGCTCGGTGTCGTGATTGGCTTGCTCGAACTCGGAACGCTCGTGATCGAGAAGCAGCACAACCATGTGGCGTCGCTCGGGGCGCTTCGCCTCAACCGGCATTACCCGTGGATGGTCCCGGCGTCGCTTCTGGCCGTTTTCACCCTGTTTGGCCTGACGGCGCGGCTGATCGAGCGGTTCCGGCCGACGCTGGTCCGTCGCTTCGGCCCCCGATTGCTGGGCGCGCTGGCGTTGCTCGCCGTTCTGCTGACGATCCGCCAGCTCGACACCATCGCCTGCGTCTTGCTGGCCGGTGGCCTGGCCTGGCAACTGGTCCCTCGGCTCGCCCGGCTGGCTCCGAAGTTCCGGACGGTCGTTCGCTTCAGCCTCCCGGTCCTGCTGGTCGGGCTGATGGTCTTGACGGTCGTCCGTTACTCTCAGTTCGCCATCGCGGCTCACCGGGCCGAGAACAAGCCGGTGGCAAAGGGGGTTCCCAACGTCCTGCTGATCGTGCTCGACACGGTCCGCGCCAAGAACCTGGGGATCTACGGCTACGTCCGCGACACCAGCCCGAACCTGGCACGGATCGTCAATCGCGGCGTTGGTTTCGCCGACGCTCGATCGGCCGCCCCCTGGACCTTGCCGTCGCATGCCACCATGTTCACCGGACGCTGGCCCAGCGAGCTGTTCGAACATCCCGAGCAACAGCTCGACGAGACCTATCCGACCCTGGCGGAATATCTCGGCCAAAACGGCTATTCCACCGCCGGGTTCGTGGCGAACACGTTCTATTGCAACTCCGGATTCGGCCTCGCTCGCGGTTTCGAGCATTACGAAGACTTTTATGAGAACTTCGGCACCTCGCCCGTCGAGATCCTCCGACACTCCAGCCTCGTCCGCCGGCTCGTCGAACTGGTGGCGAACGAAGAAGAGATCCGTCCCGACGGCCGGAAGAACGCCGACCGGATCAGTTCGGACTTCCTCAATTGGCAGGCGACAAGCCGGGGACGCCCATTCTTCGCGTTCCTGAACTATCTTGACGCCCACGCCCCATACGTCTTGCCGCCCGGTCCGAACCGCCACTTCGGTCTTCAGGCGACGACCCCCGCCGACCAGAAAATCCTTCAGGACTGGCAAAAGCTGTCAAACTCCCCGTCCGACCAGTACCAGATCGATCTGGCTCGCGACGCCTACGATGACTGCATCGCCTATCTCGACGCCGCGCTCGGCCGCCTTTTCGACGAACTGGAAAAACGCGGGGTCATGGACGACACCCTGGTCATCATCACCGCCGACCACGGCGAGGAGATCGGCGAGCATCAGCTCGTCGGCCACGGCCGGAGCCTCTATCGCGAGGAGCTGCACGTCCCGTTGCTGATGGCCAAGCCGGGCCGGGTTCCAGCCGGAAAGATCGTCTTCGAGCCGGTCAGCCTCCGCGACCTTCCCGCCACCATCGTCGATGCCGTCGGCCTGTCGAAGAACTCCCCCTTCCCTGGTCGGTCGCTCGCGACGCTCTGGAACGGCGACGGCACGACCGGACGGATCGCCTCCACCGGTCCCGTTCGGTCCGAGGTCGCTCTCCGCGACAAGACAACGACCCGGACCGATATCGCCCCGGCGCTCCGGGGACCGATGACCGCCATCGTCGCCGAAGGGATGTCCTACATCCGCAACGCCGACGGCTCCGAGGAACTCTATCACCTCCGGCACGACCCGACCGAGTCGAAAAACGTCGCCCAGGACCAGTCAATCCAGCCGACCCTCGAACGAATCCGGGAACTCGCCGATCAGAAAAACGGCGAGCCCCGCTCGCGCGTCACGGCTTCGACGGCAAGACCAGATTCTCAATAAAGAACTCCATCATCCGGTCCCTCGAAATCGACGAGTGACCGGCGTCGGGGCCTACCTGCAAGTCAAAACTCTTGCCGGCTTGCTGGAGGGCCTTGACCAGTTGCAGCGTATTGGACGGGTGGACGTTATCGTCCGCCGTCCCGTAATAAATCATCAACCGACCCTTGAGCTGATCCGCCAGCGTCACCGCGCTCCCCGCGTCATATCCCGATTTGTTTTCTTGCGGGGTCCGCAGATAACGCTCGGTGTAGATCGTGTCGTAATTCCGGTAATCGGTCACCGGCGACGACGCGCAGGCCGCTTGAAACACGTCGGGATAACGCAGGAGACAAAGGATCGAGGCATAACCACCATAGGACGTGCCGAAGATCCCCACCCGCTCCGAGTCCACATACGACCGGTCACGAAGCGACTTCACCCCCGCCGCCTGGTCATCGATCTCGGTCACTCCGAGCTTGAGATAGATCGCGTCGAGAAACTTCTTGCCGCGCCCCCCGGCACTTCGCGAATCAAGCGAAGCCACCAGAAAACCGAACTCGGTCAGCGGGTTCGGCGTCGCGAAGGTCTCGCGCGCTCCATTGGTCTCCGGCCCGGCGTAGACCGTGACCAGGAGCGGATACTTCTTGTTCGGGTCAAAGTTCGACGGCTTGTGGAGCATCCCGTGCAGCTCGGTCGTGCCATCGGCCGCCATGTATCGGATCAACTCGACGCGCTTCAGATCGAGCGAATCAAATTTCGACAGATCGCTCTCCATCAACAGTTCGACAACCTTACCCGAAGCGTCAACCAGCCGTGTCGAGGGCGCGATGTCGTGCGTCTGGGCGACGTCGATAAAGTAAGCGCCGTCGGGGCTGACATCGACGGTATGAAGGAACGCCGGGTCGGTCAGGCGACGATTCTCGGTCCCATCGAGCCGGACCCGATGAAGCTGGAGCTTCATCGCGTTGTCGCCATCGTGAGCCATATAGTCAATGACTCCCGCCTCCTCGTCGACCCGGACAATCCGCTCGGCGTCGAACTCATGATCGGTCACGGCGCTGATCCGCTTACCGTCAAGGTTGTACAGGTCATAATTCTTCCAACCTTTACGGGTCGTGGCCCAGAGAAACCGCTCGC
>JAJYCH010000590.1 GCA_021778575.1 Planctomycetota bacterium | reverse complement strand
ATCCCCACCGACATCCAGTCCTCGGCCTACAACTTCGCCAACCCCAATACCGCGATCACCGACCCCAGCGAACGGTTCTGGAAGGAATACATCGACTTTTGCCTGGGTCACTGGCGCGACCCCTACGGCAACGTCCAGACCCCCGGCAACCCCTCGATGAGCTACGGGCCGGACTATTACTGGGGAACCGTGCAGATCTCGGCCAAGCCGACGGGAAACCCCGGGTACAACAAAAAACTGGCCTACATGGACTACAAGGACAATCCCCAGCGGCCCCGCCACCGCATGTGGTTCGGGCCGATGACGATGCTCCAGTTCATCGCCGATACAGGGATCAACCCGGCGACTGCCCGCGACATCTCGACCTTCTCGGCCAAGCTCGGTATCGCCTCGGTTCTTTCTGATATTCAGATCAACCATCCCAACGACCAGATCTCGATGATCCTGTTCAACCGGCCGACCTACGCCAACGACCCGGCCGGGATCGGCAAGTTCACCCAGGCCCTCTACGGGATGAACCGCGACTACGCCTCGATGATCAACTCACTCTGGTATCCGCCCAACTACGGATCGACGATCACCCCCTGGGATTCCAACGGATCTCAGGTGGTCAATGCCTACGGTGACTTCTGCGCCAACACCGCGACCCAGCACGGTCTGATGCTGGCCTACAACCAGCTCAGCAGCAGCAACACGCTCAGTGGCGTCAGCGCCGGCGGATTGGGGCGAGTGGGTGCCAAGCGACTGGTGATCCTCGAAACCGACGGGATGGCCAATCTCAATACCTCGACGGGATTCACAAGTAACGGGGCCAACTCGTACTTCAATATCCTGCCGAGCCAGAAAATCTATGCGGGCGGATACAACCAGACCAATCTTCTCCAGGTAGTGCAGGCGATCTGCAATACCAGCGCGGGCGTGGCGGGCACGCCGAACTCGCAGGTGTCCAATCCGGGCTATCCCGGCTTCGCCACCGCGAGCAAGCCGGTGGAGGTCCAGACGATCGCCTTTGGAATCGTCTTCGAGATCGCCACGGGAACGCAGTCCGGCGCGGTCGGTTTGCTCCAGGCCGTCTCGCAGATTGGTGGAACAACCTTCCCATCCAGCGCCAGCGACCCGACCAACGGGTTCAAGTGGTGCATCGGTGACCTGAGCACCCGCGTCAAGTTACTCCAGCAAGCCTTCCAGAACGTCTTGAACGACGGCAACTCGATCTCGCTGGTTCAATAACCGGCCCGAATCATTGCAACCAGCCCAGGAAATCGAAACGACCCCCGCCGCTGAACAACGGTGGGGGTCGTTTCGTTCCCGACGAGATTGGATCGCCAACCATCGATATTAATGAAAAAAACGATGGAGACCTCGACGCGACGGCGGCCCAACATCGGGAGTGGGCATGCTGGGCAGAGGGATCGGCAAAACACGGTTGTACTGGAGTAGAGTCCGGTCGTTGAAAGCCGCCCGTTCGGCCTCGACAACCGAATTCAGTTCGCACTTCGAGAGCGGGGTCAATTTCTCGACCCGTCGGTTGTCACAATATTCTTCCGGGCTGATCGGCAGGCGTTTCCACTCCCAGTCGTTGGCCTGGGCCGAGGTCGTCGCGAGCAGGACGACCAGAAAAGGTACGGATTGCTTCAAGGTAGGAGTCTCCCGCGGGTTTGTCGGATCGGTTCGGGTGAATCCTCCGAATTATGCACCGGCCTGGCGGTTCGTGACCGGTTTTTCGAAGATTGAGCCGATTGACCGGACCGGAGATGCGTATCGTGCGGATCAGCCTCGGTCGATCGAGCAATCCGCCAGGACGTTTCCACCAGGTTCTCGCCTTGCCGGCGCGGGTCGGGTATACCGGAAAGGATGATCCCGGTCGGGTCCGGGTGGGCCTGTCGCCCGGTTCTCTCCCTCGCGGAAGTCGAGTCTCGTATGAAAGGTTCCTTCTCTGTCGTCTTGCTCGTCGCCCTCGGCGTGACGGGTGTCTCCTGGGTCGTCGCGCAAGACCCACCCCAGCAGAAGGGGGCCGATCCAGCACCGATCAAACCGGCCGACAACCCCGTCCCCGGATTGTTCCCGGCCGGATATCTCGACCAGTCCGCTCTCTCCGAAGCTCTCAAAGCTCTGGCCTCGGCGCATCCGGCTCGGGTCAAGGTCGAACCGCTGACGAAGTCTCGCGAAGGGCGTGAGGTCTGGATCGCGACCATCGGCGGCACCGAGCCAGGGGCTCCGCTCAAACCATCGATCCTCATCGTCGCCAACCTCGAAGCCGATCACCTGGTCGGCTCGCAGGTCGCGCTCGGCCTGATCGAACGGCTCGCCTGGGAAGACCCGAAACTGTTCGATGGGAAAACGATTTACATCGTCCCCAGGCTCAATCCCGACGGAGCCGAGCGCTTGCTCAAGGGAGTTCCTCGAACCGACATCCGCGCCAACCTGGCGAGCATCGACCGCGACCGCGACGGCAAGCGAAACGAAGACGGTCCCAACGATCTCGACGGCGACGGTCTGGCCCTGACCATGCGGTTCAAAGGAGAGAAAGCCACGCTGGTGGCCGACTCCAAAGATCCCCGGATCGCCCGCAAAGCCGACACCGCCAAGGGCGAAAAACCGGTCTTTGCCGAGAGCAGCGAGGGGATCGACGATGATGGCGACGGCTCGATCGACGAGGACCCACCCGGCGGCGTCAACCTGAACCGGAACTGGCCGCACAACTGGACCGAGTACACCCCCGAGACCGGCGTTTATCCAACCTCCGAACCCGAAGTCAACGGCTTGATCCGGTTCGCGTTCGCCCATCCCGAGATCGTCGCCGTCTGGTCGTTCGGGCTGAACGACAACCTCCGAGGAACCCCGGCGACCGCCCCGGCCGATACCCCGGTTTTTACGGAGATCATCAAAGCCTTCGCGACCGCCACCGCGACCCCCGCCGCCCCCAAGGTCGAGACCGCCAGGGAAGAAATCAAGAAAGAGGAAGCTCCCAAGGCGGAGCCCAAAAAGACCGACACTCCACCGACCGACGCCCCTCGTCCCAAGGCCCAGGGCAAAGGACAAGTCGGTCGGGGTGGTCGAGGCGGTGGTGGCGGAGGCGCTCCACCGGCCACACCCGCCGCATCGGCCCCAGCGCCGGGACTCGAAGGGACGACCGACGGTGCCCTCAGCGAGTGGGCCTATCAGCAGTTCGGCGTCGTCGGGATCGCGTCGAGGCTCTGGTCGCGACCCGAGGCTCCGGCCGGAGCGCCCGCTCTCACCGCCGATGGCGACGCTCGCTGGCTCGAATGGAACGACAAGGTGATGGGTGGATCGACCTTCGTGCCATTCCACGAGGTCATGCACCCGACCCTCGGCAAGGTCGAGGTCGGCGGCTGGAAACCCGGCGTCCGCCTGAATCCCCCGATCGAACAGGTCGGCCTGATCGTCGAGACCCACTTCGCGTTCCTCAAAGACCTGGCCGGACGAATGCCGACCCTGGCCATCGGATCGGCCGTCGCCGAGGCCAAGGGGGGCGGGATCTTCGAGATCAAAGCCTCGGTGGAGAATTCCGGGACGTTGCCCACCGCGCTGGCGCAGGGGGTGACGACCCGCAAGGCCGCGCCGGTTTTGGTCAAGCTCAAGCTCGGCGACGCCAGGATCATCTCCGGCAAGGAATTGAACCGGATCGACTCGCTGGCCGGCTCGGGCGGGTCGCGCGAATACCGCTGGCTGGTGATGGTTCCCGACGGAACCAAGACCCTCACCCTCGAAGCCAGTTGCCCGAAAGCGGGCTCGGTGAAGCGCGAAATTCCCTTGCCCTGATCCGATCGAACAGGAACGCGAAGATGGCTAACACATACTCAGATCTTCGATCTCTGGTTGCGTTACTGCTCGGGCTGGTGATCGCGCCGGCGCTTGCGCTCGGGCAAGACGACCCGCC
>JAJYCH010000589.1 GCA_021778575.1 Planctomycetota bacterium | reverse complement strand
CTATCATTGTAAATGTCAAGAATGCACAGCACAGGATTCTGGACGTTTGCTCGCGGTATCCTCCTTGACGAGGTCTCGCGGCTGGATTGAACCCGCTCGGGTGATCCAACCAGCCCATGATCCGATTCCAGTTCGCGAATCGGATGACCCGTCGACTATTCTGCAAAATTAACTTGATATTGGTGTGATTAATATGAAGGTACGCCCACGTCTAGCGCTGGCCGTCCCCGAGACGGGGCCGGAACCTACTCCCGCGAGCCTCGGGCTTCTGGCGGGTTTGTCGTCGATGCGCTGGCGTGTGCAGCATTTCCGGTCGCGTGCCTGTCCCACCGGGACCGAAGCCGTGGGACAGGCGTCGGGCTTGCCCGGTCGCCATCTCGATGCCTGGCTGATGCCGCCGGACGTTTGCCGTGAAGTTTTCGCGAGAGGTTCCCAGGGGGCCGACCTCGCGCTGATCGAGGGGACGCTCGACGAGCCGACGGCGACGCTGAGCTGTGAGCATCACGATCGGCCTGGTGGTCTGCGTCCCATCGCCCGGGCGCTCGACCTGCCGACTGTGGCGCTCTTGGCCTGTCCTCGCTGGGAGGGATTGCACCTTCCCGAACTCCCGGACGGTGTCGACGCCATCTTGCTCGATGGGCTCGAAGACCCCACCGAATTCGATCGGATCGCCGGCGCGGTCCGGATGATTCTCCGGAAGCCGGTGATCGGAGCCGTCGAGGCATTGCCCGACGTTCGAGCCGAACTGGCGGCGTCGCCGCGAAGCGCCCCCGTCTCGGAACTTCTGATCGCCCGACTGGCGGAGAGTTTCCGGCGATTCGTCGATCTTCCCGCCTTGCAAGCACTTGCCCAGAGCCGGCCGTTCCCGATCGATCCGATCGAACGCGACCGCCCGGGCGGCTCGAAGTTCCGGGTCGCCTATGCGCAGGATGAAGCTTTCGGGGGTTACTTCCCGGACACGCTGGAGACACTTGAGACCCTGGGAGCGGAACTGGTCGAGTTCTCGCCGCTCCGGAGCGAGTCGCTTCCCAAGGATGCCGATCTGGTCATGATCGGCTGCGGTTTTCCCGACCGTCACGCCGAAGCGCTGGCAAGTAACCTGAGCTTGATCAACGCGTTGCGGTTTCACGTCTACAAGGGGAACCGGATCTATTCCGAGGGGGGTGGAACGGCTTATCTCGGTCGGACCATGCGCATCGGCGGACGAGATTTTTCCGGAGTGGGCATCCTGCCGTTTGATGCCGAGTTGCGGGCCGACCCTACCCCGCCGGTTCCGGTCACCTGCAAGATTCACTGTGACACCTGGCTTGCTCCGCGCGGGACCGAGGTCCGTGGTTATTATTCACCGCGTTGGGATCTCCGGCCGACCGGGGAACTCTGCCACTGCGCGGCGGGTTTTGGACCGCTCTCGGATGTTGGTGAATTCTTTTATCACCACCACGCGGTCGGTAGCCTGGTCCACCTCCACCTGGCGGCGTTGCCCCAGGTGGTCGCCGCCTTTGCCGGGCCGCACCGGCCGAGCCTGACCCTCCGTCAGGCGGGTCGTTGACTCGGCGAGCCAGTCAAGCCTGTCCACGATTCATTCCTCTTCGGTCTCGATCACCGAGGGGTCGCGAGCGGGTTCGTCGACCGGCAAGTCGGGGATGATGACGCCCAGGTTGACAGCGACCTCCTTGAGCTTGATCCACTGGCTTTCTTCGAGCGGAATCCCCTCGATCGAGCGGTATTCGAGAACCATCCGCTCGGGGTCGCCAGGCAGGAGGATGGCGGAAACCCCGTCGGCTCTCGGAGTAGCCCGGACGTATTCGGACAGCGCCGATGACTGGGTGGTCAAGGCTTCAAAGCCAGCGAATCGGGCGGGATCGAGCGCAATGAAAACGACGTTGTTTCCTTTCGCGCCGGTGGCTCCGGGGTGGCTGGATCGACCGCCGGTCAAACCACCGGCGAACATGTCCAGCACCAGCCCGAGCCCAAACCCCTTGTAAGACTGGGTTCCGCCCATGGGGAGGATCGAGCCCAGCGGCGGCTCGTAGAGAACCGACGGGTCGGTCGTGGGGTGTCCGTGCGCGTCGAGCAGCCAGCCCTCGGGAACCGGCTTCTTGTCGTTGAAATAGTGGACGCGGACCTTGCCTTCGGCGGCGACGCTGGTCCCGAAGTCGAGGACCACGGGTGAGGTGTCGGTCGGAACGGCGACGCAGAGCGGGTTGGTTCCGAGCCTCGGTTGCAGGCCCCCCGGTGGTGCGACACGCTGCCCGGCTCCGTTGTTATTGACCGTGGCGATCAGGATCAGCCCTTCGGCGGCGGCTCGTTCGGCATATTCGCCGAGCCGGCCAATGTGTCCGATGTTTCGACCCGTGCCGGCGGCCAGCCCGAGTTCCCGGGCCTTGGGGATCACCAGGTCGAGCAGTCGGTGCGCCTGGACCTGTCCCAGACCCCACTGACCATCGACGACGACCACGCCGGGCGACTCGTTCTCGATCTTCAGCGCGACACCGGCCCGGTAATCTCCCTTTGTAAGGAAGTCGAGATACTGCGGAATCCGCAAGACACCATGCGAGTCATGCCCTCGGAGGTTCGCGCCGATCAGGTTGTGTGCCACGACCGAAGCATCGGCTTCGGGAACACCGACGGCTCGGAAAAGTCGGGTTGCGAAGTCGAGCAAGGTCGGGGCGTGGATCGTCGGCACGGCGGTCAGTCCTTGAGTTGGGAGAGATTCTCGCGACAATCAGATCTTACGATGACTCCGGTCCTTTGCAAACGCCCGGATTCGCCGAAGGAATTCTCGGAGGGTGACACTTGCCCCGCCGCGAACCGAGAATCGGCAGGGCAAGTCCTACCCAACGAGTGAAGAGGAATTCACGGCATGGCCTTCAGCGTCGAGACGAGCGATCACAACGGACGGACGGTTTACACCTTGCTGGACGAGACCAGTGGCGCTCTCGCCTCGGTCCTGCCGTCATACGGATTCAATCTTTTCGACGTGCGCCTTCCGGTCGCGGGAATCCCTCGGCGAGTCGTTGTCGCCGCCGATGACTTTCCCGAGAATCCCGCCAATCCCGGCCGGAATGGCATTCCCGTATTGTTTCCGTTTCCGAACCGGATTCGCGAGAGCAAGTATTCATTCGATGGGCAATCATACGATGTCCCGAACGGCGGCAAGCCGATGGCGATCCACGGGTTCGCCATCTCAGCGGTCTGGGACGTGGTCGACTTCGGCGCGACCGACACGGAAGCCTTCATTCTCGGCCGGTTCCAGATCTCGAAGAATCATCCCGAGATGCTGCCGTTCTGGCCGACCGACGCCATTCTGACGATCCGCTACAGTCTCTCCGGCGCGAAGCTGACGATGGCGATCGGCGTCGAGAACCCGACCGAGCGCGAGCTTCCTTACGGCTTCGGGATTCATCCCTATTTCCGGATTCCGTTCACCTCGACCGACCCCGCCGACGGCACGGTGATACTTCCGGCCTCGGAGTACTGGGTCCAGGAAGGCAACCTGCCGACCGGCGAGCGAAATCCCGTCGAGCCCCGGATCGACTTCCGCGACGGTCAGACGATGGCCGGGCAGAAGCTCGACGACGTTCTCACCAACCTGGCTTTCACGGGCGATACCTGCGTTTGCCGGCTGGTCGATACCGAGCTCAACGCCGAGTTCCGGCTCCGTTTCGGTCACCCGTTTCGCGAACTGGTGATCTTCACTCCGCCGTTTGGTGGCGGAACCCTGATCGCGGTGGAACCTTATACCCAGACGACCGACGCGATCAACCTCGAAGCCCGAGGGATCGACGCCGGACTGAGAATCCTCGGCGGCGGGAAGTCGGAATCGATGACGATCGTGATGGAGACCATTGGCTAACCCCGTGGTTGGCTTCGTTTCGACGGGGCCGAATCGGCGGACTGGACCGGTACGGCATGGTCG
>JAJYCH010000011.1 GCA_021778575.1 Planctomycetota bacterium | reverse complement strand
CCCGCCCGGGCCGATGCCGCCACCCCCGCGCCCGCCGAGCCCGCGCCGGCCGAGCCGAAGTGAAACGCCCGGCCGGTCCGCTGGCCGTGAACCGTCGAAGATCGTTACAATCGGAGGCCGACCCGGCGGGGTCGGCCTCCGATTGTTTTTCCCGAAGAGCATCACCGAATCATGGACCGTGACCCGACTATGGATGAGATCGTCCCCGTGCGGCGGGCCCTGCTGAGCGTCTCGGACAAGCGAGGGCTGGTCGAGCTGGCCCGGGCCCTGGCCGGTCGAGGGGTCCACCTCCTGGCCAGCGGCGGGACGCGGACGGCCCTGGTCGAGGCGGGGCTTGAGGTCACGGAGGTCTCGGCCCACACTGGCCAGCCGGAGATCCTCGGCGGCCGGGTCAAGACCCTCCACCCCAAGCTCCACGGCGGCATCCTCGCCCGCCGCGACGTGCCGGGCGACCTCGCCGCGCTGGAGGCCCAGGGGATCGACCCGATCGACCTCGTCGTCGTGAACCTTTACCCTTTCGAGGCCACCGTCGCGAAGCCCGGCGTCTCGTTCGAGGAGGCGGTCGAGAACATCGACATCGGCGGCCCGAGCCTGATCCGAGGGGCGGCCAAGAATCACCCGCACGTCGCCGTCCTGACCTCGCCCGACCAGTACCCCCGGCTGATCGAGGAGCTGGAATCGAAAGGCGGGACCACCCTGGCCTTCCGCCGCTCGCTCGCCCTGGCGGTCTTCGAGCAGACCGCCAGGTACGACCGGGCGATCGCCGACTACCTGGCGAAGGCCGGAGCCGACGGGCCGGCCGAGGCGTTCATGCCCTCTTTCGCCCCGACCTTCGAACGCCGCTCGGTCCTCCGCTACGGCGAGAACCCCCACCAGCGGGCCGCGTTCTACGTCGAGCCGGGCACCGCCGGGCCGAACCTGGCGACCGCGAAGATCCTCCACGGCAAGGAACTCTCGTACAACAACCTGCTCGACCTCGACAGCGCCCTCCGGCTGATTCGCCTGTTCTCAGGGCCGGCCGCGACGATCCTCAAGCACAATAACCCGTGCGGCGCGGCCGAGGCCGAGGGCCTTTCGGAAGCCTTCGAGCTGGCCTACGAGGGCGACCCCGTCAGCGCCTTCGGCGGGATCGTGGGCGTGAACCGCCCCGTCGACCGCGCGACCGCCGAGCGGATGTGCCAGCCGGGCCGGTTCATCGAGGCGATCGTCGCCCCCGACTTCGAGCCCGACGCCCTCAAGCTCCTGACCACCAAGCCGACCTGGAAGAACAGCGTCCGCCTGCTCGCGCTGGGAGCCCCGATCGGCCCCGACACCCCGAAGCCCGCCGGCTTCGACCTCCGGAGGGTCGAGGGCGGCCTGCTCGTCCAGGACTGGGACGCGATGGAGCCCGACCCGACGTCCGGGACGGTCGCCTCGAAGCGGCCCCCGACCGACGCCGAGCGGGCCTCGCTCGGGTTCGCCTGGCGGGTCTGCCAGGCGGTCAAGTCGAACGCGATCGTGATCGCCCGGGGCCGGCAACTGATCGGCGTCGGCGCCGGACAGATGAGCCGGCTCGACTCGGTCCGGATCGCCGTGGCCAAGGCCGGCGAAAAGGCGAAAGGCGCCGTGCTCGCCTCCGACGCCTTCTTCCCGTTCCGAGACGGCCCCGACGAGGCCGCGAGGGCCGGGGTCACGGCACTGATCCAGCCCGGCGGTTCGAAGCGGGACGACGAGACCGTCGCCGCCTGCGACGAGCACGGCCTGGCCATGATCCTCACCGGCCGTCGCCACTTCCGGCATTGATCGGCCGGGTGGACGTCGATTTGAAATGGGCCGGGCGGCGGAGAGGACTTCCTCGCCGCCGCCCGGCCCGATCGTTCCCGATACGGATCAATGGTGGCCGCCGCCTCCGCCGCCCATGTGGCCGCCCCCGCCCATGTGGCCGCCGCCCATGCCGCCCATGTGGCCCCCGCTGAAGCCGCCCATGTGGGCGCCTCCCCCGCTGAAGCCGCCCATGTGGCCCCCGTTGAAGCCGCCGCCGTAACCGCCGAGGTGCGGGGCCGAATAGCCTCCGCCCCCGAGATGAGGCGCGGCGAAACCTCCACCTCCGAGGTGAGCAGCCGAGTAACCTCCGCCCCCGAGATGAGGCGCGGCATAGCCACCCCCGCCGAGATGAGGCGCGGCAGTGCCACCCCCGCCGAGATGCGGCGCGGCATAGCCACCCCCGCCGAGATGCGGCGCGGCATAGCCACCCCCGCCGAGATGCGGCGCGGCATAGCCACCCCCGCCGTTGTGAACCCCGGCGAGGTTCCCACCGCCGAGATGCGGCGCGGCAAGGTTCCCGCCGACGTGGGGAGTCGCAAGCCCTCCGCCCTGATGGGCGAAGCTGTTGCCGATGCCCGCGTTATGGACACCAGGCATCGAATGGACCCCGCCGAGATTGCCCACACCATGTGTCGGGTTCGCCAGGCCTCCACCGGCATGATGGAGGCCGTTCGCCCCGCCCACGTTCGAGGAGAACGCCGGCCGGGCGACCGAATGCGAGACCGCCCCGTTGTGGACGCCGTTGTACGCGGTATTCCAGTGCGAGCCCGCCCCGCCGACGCCCCGGTTCAGGCCGCCCGACTGCCCGACGCCGTTATGGAACGGGTTCGCGTAGGCATGGGACGATGCCGGCGCCATCACGCCGCGGCTGCCCATGTTCGACGCGAAGTTCGCATGGTGGGCTCCCGCGCCCAGGCCGGCGTTGGCCCGGTTGAAGGCGTTCGACCCCGCGTTCCCGACGAGGTGAGTGCCGTTGTTCATCATCCCGTGATGGGCCGCGAGGTTCCCGTTACCCATCGCCGGGTGGCCCGGGTTGTGGGGATAGATGCCATGGCCGTTGTGGCGTTCCCCGGCCCGAAAGCCGTTGTTGAACCCTCGATTGTATCCATAACCATAGCCACGGCCGTAACCCCCGAACCCGGCCCCGCCGTAGTATCCCGGGTAGAACCCCAGCCCATAGCCATAATAAGGATAGCCGAACCCTCCGAAGCCGAGCCCAAGACCTCCGAAGCCCAGCCCTCCGAATCCCAGGCCGCCGAAGCCCACCCCGCCAAACCCGAAGCCGCCGTAATATCCCGGGTAGTATCCCAGGCCGTAGCCATAATAGGGATAACCGCCGAACCCGCCGAACCCGCCGAACCCGCCGAATCCCAGCCCCCCGAGCAGGCCACCGCCATATCCACCATACCCGCCATAACCGCCGCCGTAGGCGACCGGCTGGGCATAATAGGGATAGCCGTATGAGCAGGAGTAGGGGTAGCCGAGGTAACCCTGGTACTGGCCGAGGCTCCCGTAATTGGCATAGCCGTAATAGCGGCCGTTGCTGTCGTAGAAGTAGCCGGGATAGCCGTCATAATAGGAATTCGGCCGGCCGAAGGCCCCGTAGAGCTGGCCGTACTGCTCGGGGGCGACCTGCGAGAGCGGCTGATAGATGGTGTTGGTGGCGTTCTTGGCCTGGTCGGAGACCAGTGCGGGGGCGAAAAGGGTGCCCCGGTCCTCCAGGGTCCGGTCCCAGTAGCCATCCTGGAACGTCCAGCCTTCGGGCTGCTTGATCCACTGGGCGGGGACCCACGACCAGCCGGACTGGGCCTTGGCCCAGTACCCCTTCTTCCAGGTGACGCCGTCGCCATCGGGGGCGTAGTAGGCGGGGACGTAGAAGAATTCGTTGCCGGGCGACGCGCCGGGGTCGTCGGCCGGGTGGTCGGCGGGCGGGCCGTCCTTCCGCCAGTCAATCCGGTCGGTCTGGCGGTCGGACCAGAAGCCGGGGACGCGATACCATCCCTTGTCGTCGCGCTTCCAGTAGCCGTTGACCCAGAACCGGCCGGGCGGCGGGTTCCGCCAGGTGCCGGTGGCCCAGACGTAATCCTTCTGGACCGAGTTCCACTCCCAGTAGCCGGGAATCCAGACCGCCTTGTCGCTGGGCGGGTCGACCCCGGGCCGTTCGTTGATCGGGTTGGGAGGGGCCTTGTCGACGTATTCGGGCTCGCGGTCCTTGGGGGGCGAGAGGAATGCCTCGTGGAGCGGCCCTTCGCTCGCGGGCCGGACCGGCCGGTTGTCGACCGGCGGCAGGGCCGGGATCTGGGGGAGCGAGCTATCGGCCAGGGTCGCGGCCTGGGCCTGGAGCGCTTCGGGGGTCGCCGGCGCGGTCGCGGCCGAGGTCGTCAGGGTCGGCGGTTCGAGCGCCGGGGCGTCCTGGGCCTCCGTCACCAGCGGCATCAGGCCGCCGAGGAGCGCGGACAGGCCGAAAACCCGATGCCAGGATCGTGCACCATTCATGAAAGTCACTCCGCGGAGCGGGAGCCGCACATGGTGGGGGATTTTCCCTCTCCTTATATACGAATGGTGTACCACGCAAGGCCATCGGGCGGCGGATTTTCGTGAAGATAGTTCACTTTTCGGGCGGGCGACCTCGACTTTGACGACAGCGTCGTCCGCGATCCATCCCGCCGCCGGAGGCCCGTCGGCCACGGCCGGGGCGGTCGCCAGGAGGGCGAAGGCCCAGGCGACGGCGGTCGCCCGAGAACTCCCCGCGATCCGGTCGCGGTCGATCAAGGTGATTCTCCCGAGGTCGTCTCCGGGCTATCACCTGCGATTACCCACGATGCCGGATCAAGGTCTCATCGATCGGGCGGCCAGACCCCAGGGTGCATGCAATCATCCTGCTTGTGAAGTCGCCGATTGTCGTTTACTGTCGATACGTCGCGGTATAATAGGAAGGAAGTGGTGAACGAGGGGCCCCGGGGGCAGCGATGAAAGCCGAACTGATCCCGGCCGACGGCGGGGCGCCGATCCCGATCACGAAGGACGTGACGGTGCTGGGCCGTCGCGAGTACTGCGACATCCAGATCGACGACCCGAGCCTGTCGAAGCGGCATTGCGTGCTGGTCAAGACCGACGGGCTGCTGGTGATCCGCGACCTGGCGACGACCAACGGCACCAAGGTCAAGGGGCAGAAGATCCGCTGGGCGGCGCTGCTGCCCGAGGACCGGATCGCCTTCGGGAGCGTCAAGTTCAAGGTCTACCTCGGGCCCGACGACGTGCTCGCCCCCTCGGAGGGGGGCCAGGTCGGGGCGAAGGCCGGCGCCATCGTCTACCCGGCCGTGGCGCCCGTGAAGGCCAAGGCCAAGGCCAAGTCGAAGCCAAGCCCGGCCGACGATGATGTGCCGCTGATCCTCGACGAGGGGGCCTGGCGCGACGCGCTGGGCTCGGACTCGGGCGAGGAGATCATCGAACTCGACTGAATCGCGAGCTTGCCGATGCCGTCCAATCGACCGGGGCAGGGTAGGGATTGCCCTGCCGTCGGGTCCGCTCGTCGGCAGGGCAAGCCCCAATACCGTTGAATGAGCCGCAAAGTCTGAATTGACTATGACTTCTGGCCCCCTCTCCCCTTGTGGGAGAGGGTTGGGGTGAGGGGTTCTTGGCTTCGTCCACGGTCCTCGACCCCTCTCCCCAACCCTCTCTCCCACAAGGGGAGAGGGAGTCAGAAAGACCGCCCTCGACGTCGTTTATGGCTCGTTCAACGGTATTGGGGCAAGCCCTGCCCTACGAGATCGGCGGGCCGGATACGGGGCGGCTCTCATGCAAAGGCGAACCGGGCGGGCGACCACCGGCGGACCGGGGGACGACCGCCCGGCGAGGGGCGAATCCGGGGGTGGGTCGGGAGGGGCGGCAGGGGCCGAGGCCCCTGCTCCAGTCGGTTCGCGAGATCAGACCCCTTCGGACCGGGGGCGACGGAGGTCGCGCCGGAGCGGGGGGGTGATGTTTTCCAGCTGGCGGGCGTCCTGGGGTTCCAGTCGGCTCGCCTGCCGGTTCTCGCGCTGAATGGCCTCGTACACCTCCTGACGGTGCACGGAGATCTCGATGGGGGCCGCGATCCCCAATCGGACCTTATCGCCCCGGATGTCCACCACGGTGATGACGATGTCATCGCCGATGATGATGCTTTCGTCGCGGTGTCGGGACAAGACCAGCATCTACGGGCTCCTTCCTCCTGCCAACGAGACCCGTGACCGTCCGTGATCACGTTGCCCGGGCGCTCGGTTACGTTTCAATCCGCTCTCGTCCCTCGGTCCGAGAGGAGCCCACGATGGGGCTCGGGCTGTCGAGTCTTAAGATGTCGTCCGCCACTCCCTCACGCCGTCGCTCGGAGCGCCGACGGGACGGGTAGCAGGGTCGGGGCCGGGGCCTGACCGTGGCCGGTCAGGGGGTACCGCACCGCGTAGCGGCTGGAGGTCAGCACCAGCTGCCGGCCGAGCCGACGAGCCGGGTTGAACACCAGTGGCCCCTGGAGGTTGACCGTCAGGCCCCCCCCGTCACCGCGGTTGAGGATCACGTAGGTGAGCGCCGAACGCTCCTCGTCCAGCTCCAGCGCCGCCCGGTCGCCCGGCCGGAGCTCGATCCGGTAGTCGCCGATCGCCAGCGGAGGGGCGACCAGCCCGAAGGCCAGCTCGGGCGCGGTGGCGGATTGCAACCACGTCAGGCCGGCGGTCACCGGGTCGGGGATGAGGACGAACTGCGTGAAGGCTCGGAATCCGACCAGGCCGTCCGGGATCCGGAAGAGATCCGACTCCTGCGCCTGGATCGGGCCGAAGCGGGTCGTGACGATGTTCACTTCCTGTTTCCCTCCTTGAACGTCGGGCCGGCGGGCGGACCTGCCGGGGGCGTGATGAGCGCCGGCCGGTGACCTTCCCCTCCGACCCCAACCCTCGGGTCTCTGACCCTCGGGCCGACTCCATCCGGGCGGCGCGACCGAACGTGGCCACGACGCATCCCGCGGACACAACCCAACCCCATGATCCCGGTTCCTGCCGAGGCCACGAGGCCAGTTTGACCGAGCGTTATATCGTCGAAGAATCCAAGTCAGGCCCACATCCCGGCGACCGAAATCACGATCCGTCGGCCTGTTAGAGTGCGTGCGCCGATCGTTCCGGTCGTAACGTCAAGCCGGCCTCAAACCCACCTCGATCAACCCCCCCGACCTACTCGACCACCACCACCGGAGGCTCGGCGAAGTCGCGCGCAATTCGCTCGTTCAACGCCTTGTCGGGATGCCCGTCGTGGATCAGAACCCGATAGCGAAAGACGCTCGGTTGCTCGACCTCGATTGTCAATGGCTTGTCGTGCGCCGGGACATAACAGAAAAACGGTAGGCTCGTCGGGTGAATCCGCGCAACGTTCGGATAATGCAGGTTGGACGGGTGGTCGGCGATCATCGCCCCGGCGTACTTGTCCGACCCCTCGGCAATCGGTCCCGTCAGATCCACCCATCGCGCGGGCTTCTGATCGCCAGTTTTTCGGGTCAAGTTTTCACTCGTGAGGACGTCGAGCGTCCCCTTCACGAACGGCTGGGGGCCGCGATACGCCATCCCGCCATACCGATAAGGCAGCAGTTCCAGCGGTCGGCCGACGGCCTGTTGTGTCGAGGTGATGTCGAACAGCCAGTAAGCCGCGCCGGGGATCGCAATCGCCTCGATGTCCCAGCGCTCGCGGAGAACGGTGACGTCCTTGCCGGTCGCCTTGTCCTTGGCGTCCCAGCGATGTCGCGTCGAGAACTTCGCCGTCAACGGGCCGACAACCGGCCTGTCGAACCCTTCGGAATAAATCTTGCCGGTCCCGAGGTGGATGTTCCAGAAGTCGGGCGTCAGGTCGCCGGTCTTCGTCTTCTCATAAGCCAGGAAGAACCCGCGATGGTGGGGGTGTGACGACGAGAAGTCGCCGGTGATCAGCGCTCCGGACGGCGAATACGTCGGGTGGATGTAGGCGTCTCGAATCTGGATCGGGCCGTAATTGGGACTGGAAACCGGCGACGCGTTGTAGCGAAAAACCGATCGATCGCGGTGCTTCAAATCGAGAGCGCCCGGCTCCGATTGGTCGAACGACCAGGGAGTGACAAAGCCCGAGGGAAAACCGAACGAGACATGCGAATTGACTTCGAGTTGAAATCGGCCCTCCGTCCCCCTCGGTAGGGGATGATCGAGGATGGCCGTCAAACGCACGCGAGACCCGGTTGCGTCCCGCTCCGCCTGGACTGGCAAGACGGGACCATGCGCCCCCGGCTTCTCCAGTTCTGCCGCGGACTCCTCCAGGAGCCCACTCAGCATCACTGGACCCCGATCGAGGGCTTTGCGCACGTCGGGTCCGAACCGATTGTCCGGAAGTTCAAACCGGATCGGGGTTTGCAGACGGTCGTGGCCCTCGGCCTTGATCCGGATCGAAATGCGGCCCTTGGGGTTATTGTCCTGGGCTCGACCTTGTGAGGTAGCCAGACAGCAGAACAGGAGAACCAGACCGACGATTCGAATCTTCAAGCGGTTGGAGATCATGATGCGGTCGCCTTCGGTCCCGATCGATCAAGAACGGTAATTCTCTTCGAGCCCCCAGAGCCGCTGGAGCTGACGGTCGCGCTTGCCTTGCTCGTAGCGGTAGATGCCGATTTCCTCGATGGTCTCGCTCGGTTGCGGGACGTAGGCTTCGCGGCGCTGCTCGGCCTCGCGGAAGACCAGGCCGAGATGCTCCGAACAGGCATGGCCGTAGGTCTTGAGTTCGGTGAACGCCCCGTCGCTCCAGGGGGCGGCGATCTTGTAGGCGGCGGGCTCGCCGCAAGCCGGCACATTGCACCGGACAATCGTCGAAGACATGGCGAGAGACCTCGTCGACGCTCGAAAGGTGGACGACCGACCGGGGCGTCACCGTTCGTCGAGGGGTTGTCACCAACCACCATGCCAGACCCGCCAGCCGGAGGCCAGCCCAAAGCCTCCGGACAATCAGATGAAGCGGGATTCCACCATTTTCTTAAGGCTGACGTCAGACGACGGATCTGGTCCAGTTGTCATGAATCTCCACGGAAACCCGGTTCGAAAAGGGTCGATCGAACGGAATATATCGAGCGGAGTCCAAAACTTTCTTTCACCCGAGTGAAGGACCGCCGCCATGCAGACTTCAGAGGCCCGAATTCGCGCTGACCAGGTTGGTTCGGAACCACTGACCGCCGAGGTCGCGCGTCGGTTCGCGGCGTTCCGCCAGGAGCTTCAGCCATCCGGCGAGGTCGGACTGGCCCTTGTCCGACGGGCCGCGGTCCTGTCGGTCCGGATGGAAAAATGCGCGGAGCGAGAGATGGCGGCATCAAGCGAACGGGTTACCCGGGCGCTGGTCGAGTTCGAGGCCCCCGAGGGCGTTACGGCAACCGAGGCCGCCCGGCTCCGGACCGAAGCAGGGCGGATCGCCGCGTTCGATACGTCGAAAGAATCGATTCTGGCCCGCCGCCACGAATCCGCCGCCGAACGTGGCTTCTATCGAGCGTTGAAGGAGTTGCGCGTCTTCGAAAAATCAACTCGAACGACCGGACAGACCGCCGACCCCATCCCGACCGACGACGCATTGGCTTCGTTTTGGCAAACAAGCTCGGAGGATGCCAGGGGGAACTCCCGGTCGTCCGAGATGGTCGCCACGAGCTCGAGAAAGCCGCGAGAATCGGTCGGTTTCAACCCTCTCGACCTCGCCGGCAGCCGGGTTGACGTACCGATCACGATCGGTCGGACTCGCTGAAGGCGGGATCGGGACAGAAATCGAGTCGCGGTAGCGTGGGCTGGCGGCCCTGGAGGTTCGTTCTGCGCCCTGCAAGCATCAGTACCGCATGAAGGCGTAATCGGGGTTGGCGGGGTCGAAGTCCTCGGCGGTCAGGTGGGCGTCGAGGTTGAGGTCGTCGTAGACGTAGCGTTCGGCCAGCAAGAGATCGCCGGTCTCGCCGGGTGCGGGCCAGTCGTAGCTGAAGATCCGGAGCGGGAACTGGGTTTGGGGGTCGTAGTGGATCTCGACCCGGGCGAACGGTCGCGAGCCGTCGTTGATCGAGTGGGTGTGGATCGAGCGGAGCCAGGGGCGGCCCTCGGAGTCGGTGATCCGGTCGAGGATTGTCGAGGCGTGCGGGTCGCCAATGTCCTTGCGGCGGAAGTCGAGCAACTTGTTCGCCAGATGCACGAGGCCCGCCTCGGTAACCGGGTGCCGACTATCGGCCAGCGCCACCGCCGAGTCGGGCGCGACGGCCAGCCGGGGGATCAGCTTGCGAGTCCAGTCGCCATTATGCGCGATCACCTTGTTTTCATGATGACCTTCGGCGTAAACCACTTCCTTGCCGGCCTTTGGGGCGAGAAACTTGAGATAGATCGCAAACGGTCGGTTGCGAACTTTCATCTGGAGCGTGTTCTCGGGTCCAAGCCGGCCCGACAGTCGCTCCTGCTTCCGGAACTTCGCGGTGTAGTTCTCGATCCGGCTGATCGCGGCGGTCGTGATCTCGGCCGATTCGAGCAGCAGTTTCTTGGCCGGATCGCCCTGAGACGTGCTGGACGGCCAGACGGGAAGTTTTCGGGATGGCGACTCGGGCGGAGGTAAGATGTCGGAATCGGCTTGCTGACTCGGTAAATCGGTGATCCGATCTTCCAGCGGCGCAGTCAGCCACCAGGAGAGAGCTCCCAGGCTCAGCGGAATCAGACCGAGCACGAGCCACCAAATCCGCCGACGACGAGGCTGCTCGGGCCGATCGGCCGACGTCTGGTTGACCGCCATGAATCGGGAACTCCGCAAGACTGAGGTAAGTCGAGCCTGGGGACCGGGGCGGAAACGTTCAATGCCGACACGAAGAGGTCCAACACCCGGTGGAGCGATTTCGTGATTGTCGGCAATTCCGCCGGAAATCTTCAACATCATTCAGGCGCCCGGCGACACACTGGCAAACCGGGCGGACAAGGAGGTTTATAGGGCCAAGTCGCGGCGATTCATGAAGAGTTCTCGGTTCCTGGAGGTGCTCCCACGAATGATCTCATTCGACTCTCAGCAATTTTCGAGCCCAGTTTGACCAAAAGGATCGCGACCACGATCGGCGCTCCCTTCACGTCGGTCGGATCACGGTGTAAATTGAAGTAGTCCCTCGTCCGAATCCCGCCCCGACTGTTTTTCCTTCGATGGAAAATTCCTGCCCAGAGTCCTCGACCTGAACGCGGTCGGAAGGCCGATTCCATGCCCAATCGACGCAATTTTTTTCGCCTGGGAGCCGTGGGGCTGGTCAACCTGTTCGCCCTGGCGCTGGCGGTCCCGGGACTGAAGTATCTGCTCGACCCGCTCGGTAAACGATCCGGTTCGGGCGACTTCCGGAAGCTTGCCCGGCTCGGTCAGCTCAAGATCGGCGAACCGCAAGCCTTCGCGATCCTGGCCGAGCGTCGCGACGCCTGGGTCAAATACCCGACCGAACCGGTCGGGTCGGTCTGGCTGGTCCGCCAGCCGGAGGGTTCGCCGGAGCCGGTCCTGGCGTTCACCGCCGAATGCCCCCACCTGGGCTGTCCGGTCAACCTGGCTCCCGACCGCAAGACGTTCCTCTGCCCCTGTCACCAGGCGGCGTTCGGGTTCGACGGCAAGAAGCTGAACGATGTTCCGCCTCGGGGGATGGATCGCTTGCCGGTCGAACTCTCGACCGAAGCCGACCCCGAGGTCGCCGTGAAATTCGAGCGTTTTCAGCCTCAGACGGCGGAGAAGAAGCCACTTGCTTAAGACACTCACAGACTGGCTCGACGACCGGACCGGACTGCCTGGCTTGACCCGTCGTGTCCTCGACCGACCGATTCCCGGCGGAGCCCGCTGGGGTCACGCCGTTGGTTTCGCGCTGGCGAGCACCATCGTCGTCGACCTTGTCACCGGGCTCCTGCTGATGACGACCTACAGCCCGTCGAGTTCGACGGCCTGGGGCAGCGTCTATTACATCACCTATCAGGTCGATCTTGGCTGGTTCGTCCGGGGGCTCCATCGCTACGCTTCGTTTGCCTCGGTCATCCTGGGAGGACTTTTTCTCGTCCGACTGGTGCTCGTGGGCGCTTATCGGGCTCCGCGAGAGGTCCACTGGTGGCTGGCGGTCGCCACGTTTCTGCTGATTCTGGGGGCCGGGGTGAGCGGCAACATCCTGCCGTGGGACCAGCGAGGGTACTGGGCGGCGATGGTCGAGACCTCGATCACCGGAACGACGCCGGTTGTCGGACCGACCCTGAAGAAGCTGATCATCGGCGGGTCGACGTTCGGCAACCTGACCGTCACGCGGATCTACGGCGCGCACGTCGCGCTCCTGCCCGGCCTGTTGATCCTCTGCGGCTGGGCTTATGCCGTTCTCTTCGGCAAGCATGGTTATCACGGCTCCGAGAAGTCCAAGCCGACCGAGCCGTACTGGCCTCGCCAGGCGTTTTTCGACTTTGCCCTGTCGTCGGCGATTCTTGGGGTGCTCTCCGGGCTAACGGTGTTCACCCACGGCTACAGCCTCGACGCTCCGGCCGACCCGTCGAGCGACGACTATCCGGCCCGGCCGGAATGGTACTTCCTCCCGCTCAACCTGCTGCTCCACGTCTTTGAAGGACGCGAATTCATCGCCACCCAGATCATTCCGGGCGGCGTGGTCGCCGGGCTCCTGTTCCTGCCGTTGCTGGCGAAGATTCTGCCGAAGAAGCTCGGCGACGTGGCGGCCAGTTCGTTCGTGGTGACGCTGTTCGGTGCCGCCTCGGTACTGATCGGCGTCGCGTTCTATCGCGACTCGGTCAGCGAGCCGTTCCACCAGGCTCGCGCCAGGGCCGATCGAGCCGCCGAACGAGCGACCCTCCTGGCAACCCGCGACGGGATCGCCCCCGCCGGTGCTTCTTACCTGTTGAGCCTCGACCCGCTCACTCGTGGCCATGAGCTGTTCACCAAGAAGTGCCTCGGCTGCCACTCGCTGGGTGACCGGAAGCCGGAGGAATCGTCGGCCTCGAACCTGAAAGGTTATGGGTCGGTCGCCTGGGTCAGAGGGCTCCTGGAGAAGCCCGATTCCGTCGATTACTTCGGCAAGACGCCCGACTGCGGCGGGATGCAGACCTGGAAAGAAAGCTCCAAGCTGACGGCGCGGGAACTCGACGCCGTGGCGAGCTTCGTCGCCGGTTTTGCCGTCATCCCGGAGGAATTGACGCCCGGAAACTGGCTGATCGACCCGAAGGTCAAGGAACATCCCGGCTTTGAGCCTTACAAGCGTGAGTGCGCCGAGTGCCACACCCTGGGCGACCCGGCCAAGGGGAAGATGGAGCCCGCGCCCGACCTGTTCGCCTGGGGTTCGGACCGCTGGACCGCCCGGATGATCCGGACACCGGGATCGACGACGCACTACGGCTTTCTCGAAGCCGAGAACGCCCAGAAGATGCCATCGTTTGGCGGTCAATTGACTGAAGACGATCTCCGGATGCTGGTCAAATACATCAAAGGGGATTACGAGCAGGCATTGCCTCCGGCGAAATCGTCCGGAAAGTGAGCCGGCCAATCCGTTCGCGAGCGGGAACCGAGGTGATCGGATGGTGCCGGATTTTGTTACCTCGGCTTCCCGTAAAATGAGAGAGAAAAACATCAGAATTCCGGGTCGATCCAGGTGATTTTTTCTTGAGTTGACTCGATACGACCGTTAGACTTCACCCACCTTCACGGAGACGTGACGCGAACCACGGCAAACCTGCCTGATCCGGAACGCGTTACCCTTGTTGTTCACCTTGTTAATTGGGATTTCCCCTCGGTTCGCGGCGTGTTTCACGTCCGGACGACCGTGGCGCCCTGGACTTTACCAGGCGTCCTGGCCGGAGTCCCCCAGCCGTCCTCCGAACGCGGCCATGACGTGTCGCGCCTTGATTTGGCCGCCGCCCCACGGCGACATCAGCCCTCGTACGCCCTCAAGGATGGGTCGTCATGTGGGGCGGTCAACGAACGGATTTCGCTGACGCCAACGCCAGGAAAGGAAGCCATCCATGAAGAATCGTCCTCTGATCGGCATCAATGCGGACTATCGCGCCACCGCCAAGGGTCGGACCCCGCACAGCTACATGCAGAGCGGGTATTACGACTGCCTGCTGTCCGCCGGCGCGTTGCCCGTCATCATTCCTCCCTTGACGAAGGAACACGACCTCGCCCCGATCCTCGATCGGCTCGACGGTGTCTATCTGACCGGTGGCGACGATCTTGACCCGAAGAAGATGGGCCTCGCGCCCCATCCTTCGGTCACGGTGATGTCCGAACGGCGAGAAAACGCCGATCGCTTGCTGATCAAGCTGGTTCAACAGCGGCGGATGCCGGTCCTCGGAGTGGGGCTGGGCATGCAGCAGCTCAACGTGGTCAACGGTGGTGGGATCTATCTCCACCTGCCCGAAGACCTCCCTCGGAGCATCCCCCACCGCGACCCTCAGGGCGGCGTCCATCGCCATACCGTCGTGATGGAACCCGGCACGCGGATGGAAGAAATCTACGGTCCCGGCGAGATCCGGGTCAACAGCTACCACCACCAGGGGGTCCGCAAGCTCGCCCCCAACTTCCGGGTGGGCGCGGTCGCTCCCGATGGCCTGATCGAAGCCTTCGAAGGCAAAGACCCGGGCTGGTGGGTCGTCGGAGTCCAGTGGCATCCCGAAAACGAGGGGAACATCTCCCTCGACATGCAACTGATCGAAGCCTTCACCGAGGCCGCCGCCATGTCCCACAGCGCCCCGGCGCTGGCCAAGGTCGGCTGATCCGATCGATCGGTCCCATCCACGAATGATTTGATCCCTCTCAGCAAATCGACGGGCCGCGCCCCCTACCCTCTCTCGCGCGGTCCATGGAATCGAATTGAACCGAACAAAGAGAACGAGGAAGGGGCCAAGAGGAAACTCGCGGCCATCTTCCTCCGGGAATGCCATGCTCACGGATGGGCAAGGTTCGCGTCATCGTTGACGCACCCGGAGGTTGACCTTCCTCGTTTCTCGTTCCTTTCGAAGCGGACGTGATCCTCGCCTTGACGGATGTCAGAGACGAATCCCATACTGATTTCACCGGGCTGGTCTGCCAGGTTGAAAATGAAGTGGGGGTGAAATCTTGAGGTATCATCCGGTCGTCCTGACGTTGATCCTGGCCATTGGCCTCACGCGCGAATCGTCGGCCCAGCAAGGCGAGGCGCTCCGGCCGTTGCTGGACGTGGTCACCAGGCGTCAGGCCGAGGATTTCGATCGGTTCCTCAAAGATCTCGAAGGAAAGACGTCCGAGGCGGCGCAAAAGCCCGCCGAGGATCGTTACCACGCCGATGTGGTCCGAAATACCGACGAAATCCTCGCCTTCGTTCATGCTCATCCCGGCGATCCGGCGGTCGTGGATGCTCTCAAGTTCATCATCAAGACGGCGGGACGGGGGCCGGGAAACCAGTCGTATCAGGCGATGGAAATCCTCTTGAAGGATCACGTGACCGACCCGGGTATGGGCGATCTGGTCGGGCGGATCTTTCACTTCCGTCATGCGACGGTGGCCGAGGATCTGATCCGCGCGGTGCTCGAAAAACATCCCAACCGGACCGACCGAGGGCTCGCCTGCCACACCCTGGCCTACTACCTGAACATGCGGGCCAATATGGTGGAAGCCGTCCGGACCGGCCGCGAGACGGTCGACCGTTACGTGGATGAACCGTTCGTGGCCTCGACCGAGAGAATGGTCCGGGACGCCGATCTAGCGGGCCTTAGAACAGAACATGAACGTCTGCTGGAACGAGTGATCGCGGACTACGCCGACGTGAAGGACTGGTTCACGCCCGATCGGACTCTGGGCGCGATCGCCGAAGGAGAGCTTTTCGCCGCGAGAAACCTGGCCATCGGCAAGCCCGCTCCGGAGATCTCGGGGAAGGACCACGAAGGAAAGACGTTCGCGCTCTCGGAGTTTCGCGGCAAGGTCGTCGTCCTGACGTTCACAACCAGTCAGTGCGGCCCGTGCCTGGCGATGTATCCCCAGGAACGAGCGCTGGTCCGCGCGCTGGCGGATCGACCGTTCGTGCTGGTGGGCGTGAATGCCGACGACGACGTGACACCGCTGAAGACCGCGATTCACTCGGGAGAGATCACCTGGCGGTGCTGGTGGGATGGCGGGCTCGACGGACCGATCACGACCCGCTGGGGCGTCTCGGGCATACCCGAGATTTACATCCTGGATCGAGCCGGCGTGATCCGATTCAAGAATCTTCGAGGCGAGAAACTTGAGCACGCCGTGCGGACGCTTCTGGATGAAGTTCCCGCCAAACAGCCTTGATCAACGCGGCTCAAACCCCGAACGTGAACGAATGACTTCGAGATTCGGGGCACCTGCTCCGAGAGTAGGTCAGGTCAATCCATGACAAGTCTTTCGCTTGATCCGCTGGAAAGGCGTGACTAAACTCGAATAGTTTGACCTCATATCCATCGCCAGAGACTTTTTCATGGTTCCGTATTACAGCCGAGAATATCGTTCAACCAGTATCGGTGTCCGGATTGTCGAGGTCACGTGTGAGAAGTGTGCCGCAGTCTATTTTTATGAGTTAGCCCGAGTCGGCAAAGGGGCTGTTTCGGCCCCTTATGCGATCGGATCAGACACCGCGGCCCAGAAATCAACCGACCTGGCGGAAGCAAATCTCAATCAACGACTGACCGATGAATCCGAACTGGTTCCTTGCCCGAAATGCTTCTGGATCAATGAAGAATTGGTAACTGGTTATCGCCGGGGACAGTATCGAGGTTGGACGAAGTTTGCGCTCGGGGTCGGCTTTTTCGGGACGTTGATCTCCCTGCTCATGGCCTGGTTTCTCTCGCAAGGACCGCAGGCCGATCGAGCGGCCTTGCCGTACTTCCTCTATTACGGTCCGGCGATTTCGATTGGGTTGAGCATCCCGCTCTTTCTTCGAGGCCGATGGCTCAAGAGCCGGATCAAGCCCAATGACGCCTTCCCACTCGCGCCCAGGCTACCGCCAGGAAGTCCCAAGGCACTGATCGAAAACCCGACAACGGGCGAACTCGAACCCGCCCCGCCGATGATCGGGCAAGAAACTTCGGACGACTGGCTCGATTTTCAAGTCGGCCGGAGCGTCCTACCACCAGTCTGTGCGGAGTGCCTTGGCCCGCCCGACGAGAAGTCATCCTACGAGCAACCGCTCGACCAGTCGGTGACTCTGGTTGTACCACGTTGCGCAGAATGCGAGGATCGAGCGGAGAAGACGAGACTGAAGCTGGGCTTGATCTGGATGGCAATCACGGCGGTCGTATTGATATCAATCCTCTGGGTACTGAATCTCGAGGCGATTTTCTTCTGGTGCGGTGGTGTCCTGGCGCTAATGCTGGGATATGGCGTCGGGATGGTTCACGGTGATCTGCTGACAACACCAGTCCGGATCGAGTTCGTCGATGACTCCCGGGGAATCGTCCGCCTTCAATTCCGCAACCAAGAATATCGGAAGCTCATCGAGTCGAGTACTGACTTCAAGCCTTGAGCGCCTGCCGAACCGCCTCCAGGACTCTGGGCACCTGCTCCGAAAGCGGATCGGGCAGCGAGGCCCCGGCCGCCGCCTTGTGGCCTCCGCCGCCGAACTGGGCAAGGAGCTTGGCGCAATCGAGTCCATTTCGCGACCGGGCACTGATCTTGATCCCGCCCTTGGCTTGCTCGATGAACAACAGGCCAACCTCGACCCCTTCGACGCTCACCGTGTAGTCGACCAGATCCTCGGTGTCCTGCGGGATCGCTCCGGTCCGGACGAAGTCGTCGCGGGTGACGGTCGCGTAGGCCACTCGCCCATCGAGGTCGGTCTGGAGACTGGCGAGCGACTCGCCGAGCATCTTGAGCCGGCCGAGCGTGCTCCGCTCGAACAGGAGCCGGTAAATCTCCTCGATCTTGGCTCCGGCCGCGATCAGCTCGGCGATCGTCAGCAAGGTGCTCGGCTTGGTGTTGGGGTGACGGAACCAGCCCGTATCCATGGCGATCGCCGTCAAGAGACCGGCGGCCATCTCGGGCGTGATCGTCAAACCGAGCGCATGGGTCGCCTGAACGACAAGCGTTCCCGTCGCCTCGGCCGAGGTATCCTTCAGGTACGTGGCTCCCAGGTCGTCCTGGCTGACGTGATGGTCGATCACCAGCCGGGGGCCTTCAAACCCGCGAACGACCTCGGCGACGTCGCCAAGCTGGCTCCAGGCCGAGAGGTCGAGGATGATGACCGCCTCGCGATCCTTCAGGTCGTCGAGCTGGACGTCGGTCCCGTAATGCTCGAACAAGGTGCCCGTCGGGTCGAGATAATCATAGCGCGGCGGAGTCCGGCTGGCGTTCACGACCCGGACATCCTTCCCCTTCTGACGGAGCAGGCCGACCATCCCGACCTCCGAGCCCAGCGCGTCGCCATCGGGCCGGACGTGGGTCGTCACGAGAAAGCGATCACGGGTCGCGATGAGTTCGGAGAGAGGCGACCAGTCGATGCTCATGGGAGTCTGATCCAAAGGGTGTGGCAAAGTCTCGAAAGAGTTTAGCGGATCGGCAAGATTCCCGCCAACCCGAGGTCATTGGCCCGACGGTGTCGGCTGGGTCGGGCGGGGCCGGGATGCTACAATCGACCGATCCCAGTTCGTCCGACCCAAAGAAAGTGAGGCGTCGATGAGCGTGGCCACCACATTACCGGCCGAGACGACGCGGGAAACTGTGTTTGAAAATGGCTCTCTCTACGAAATTGTGAATGGCCGGCGTGTGGAGAAGCCGCCGATGGGAACATTCAATATCCTGATCGCGGCGTTTCTGGACCAGATGCTCGGGGGTTTCGTCCGGGCCAATCGGCTTGGTCGGGTTGCTCCCGAGATGCTGTTCCGGATCGGTCCGACCGGAAATCCTCAGCGCCGTCCCGATGTGGCTTTTGTTTCGTATGCTCGCTGGCCTCGGGAACGTAAGGTCGATAGTCGGAATGGTTGGGATGTTGTCCCCGACCTGGCCATTGAGGTCGTCAGTCCGAGCAATTCCGCCGAGGAGGTGGTCGGCAAGATTGACGAATACTTCCGGGCGGGAGTCCGGGG
>JAJYCH010000588.1 GCA_021778575.1 Planctomycetota bacterium | reverse complement strand
GGTGAAGTTATCGACGCTCACCAGGATCTTTCGGTCCAGGTGCATCCTGACGACGAGAAGGGTCGTCGCCTGGCCAATGACAACGGTAAGACCGAAACCTGGGTCATCGTCCACGCCGAACCGGGCAGCAAGATCTACGCGGGACTGAAGCCCGGAACCGACCGCGAAGCCCTGGTCGCCGCGATCAACGAGGGGACGGTCGAATCGCTCCTCCACGCATTTCCGGCGCGACCGGGCGACTGCATCCTGATTCCGGCGGGCACGGTGCATGCGATTGGCGCCGGAGTCGTTCTGGCCGAGTTTCAGCAGATGTCCGACGCGACGTTCCGACTTCACGACTGGAACCGGGTCGGTCTCGATGGGAAGCCCCGCCAGCTTCACATCGCCGAGTCGCTGGAATCGATCAACTTCGACGCCGGCCCCGTTTCACCCGTGCAAATCACGAGCGAAACGACCTCCTGGGGCACTCGCGAATCGCTTTGCCGATCCGATTATTTCGCCCTGGAACGGCTGACCCTGACCGGCCCAACCACCATCGGAGACCCCGAACGATTCACGATCCTGCTCGGGATCGATGGCAACGCCGAGGTCCGTTCGGCGAACGCCAGCATCGGGCTGGGCCTGGGTCAGACATTGCTCTTACCGGCTTCGATTGGACCTTGCGAAGTCATTCCCGAGGGTTCGGCGACGTTGCTGACCTGCGTGGTTCCTTGAGTGCTTCTTGGCCGTCGGCCTTCTTCTGTCTTCACTTGCCTTGCTGCAAAGGAATGTCGCATGGCCCATCAGTTCGAGCCCCCGCTTTCACCGGCTCGACCGTTCCTGGAAATCCGGCCGCTCCTGAGAGCGCTGGGAATCGCCTCGGACGCGCGAAAGCTGATCCTTGGCGCGGTGGGAATTCTGGCAATCCAGGGAGGCTGGTCGCTCCTGGCGCGAGCCTTTGGCCAGACTCAGCCGGGCCTCCTGGAAATCCCGAAGTGGTTCGAACTGACGTCGATCGAGAATCTCACGGGTGAGACGCTCGGGTCGGTTCCCGGCGTGATCATCGAGCCCTTTCGGGTGGTCACCGCGCCGTTCCTGACGCTGTTCCGGCGCGGGACCGGGCTGTCGTCCTGGTTTCAAGCGGCCTTGATGGGCCTCTGGGCCGTCATGGTCTGGGGGATCGCGGGGGGCGCACTGGCCCGGATCGCCGTGGTTCAGGCAGCCGGCGATCATCGAGTCGGCCTGCGCTCCGCGATCAAGTTCGCACTCCAAAAAGCGCTCTCGCTGATCGGCGCGCCGCTGACACCTCTTTTTGCCGTGGCTCTGTTCGCGGTTGGTGCGGCATCGGTTGGTTTGATCGCCCGGATTCCCTGGGGAATTGGTTCGACTCTGGCCGCCGTGCTCGGTTTTGTCCCGTTGTTCCTCGGGCTGGCGATGGCCTTGATTTTGGTCGGTCTGGCGGTGGGCTGGCCGTTGATGCATGCGACGGTAGCCGCCGAAGGAGAGGACGCTCCCGATGCCTTGAGCCGGTCCTACTCCTACGTCAACCAGAGATTGGCTCGGTTCACGATTCATGGTCTGGCCAGTCTCGTGATTGGATCGCTGGGCGTGATCCTGGTCACGACGTTCGCCGGGCTGGTCATCCATCTTGCGGAATGGGGTGTCGAGCTGGGGGGCGGGTCGATCTTCGAGCCAGCCGATCGCGGCGGTCAGTTCTGGCTCGGAGTTGTCGGTTTATTCGTTCATGCCTGGGTTTATAGCTATTTCTGGACGTCCGCGTCGATCATCTACCTGATTCTTCGTAGTGACGTGGACGGGACGAGCTGGCACGATGTCTATTTGACCGAACACGACACGGATACCTTTGCGGGTGACCTCGATTCGAAGGTGCCTGAACCTCCCCATGAGACCGCTCTGGCCGAGATTTCCTGAGCCGTCGCCGAGCTTCAGCCTCGGGCGGATCATCCCCAGGTCCAGACCCAGGACGATTCTCCTTCGGGAAGCTCGACCGACCATTTGAGTCGACTGCTCGCGAGGAGATAGCGCGGGGCGGGGATTTTTGGTTCGGAATGCCAGGGGCCAAGCTGGGCCAGGCCGGGACAGGTGACCGCTATGTTCAGCGTGACCGGGTGGAGTAAATTCGCCTGGAATGTCAGTCGATGAACGGTCGCGCCGATGGGCCGTTCGAGTCGATAGCTGATCTCGCCACACGGGAATTTGCGCGATAAGCCGATATGAGGCCATGCTCCGGCGAGCGTGGGGTCGAGTTCGATCCGACGGTCGGGAGCATCGTAATCGAGGCCGGTGAGATCCAGCATCGTCTCGATCAGCATCCCCTGGAGTTCCCAGACGCCGGAGGTGCCATCTCCGCCGGTCCGGCCCAGGTCGCTGCCTCGCGCGGGAGCCCGTAACGAAATTCCGAGCGGGCCGAGCCGGGCCAGCATGGCGTCGAGGATCGACAAGGCCAGGTTCCAGATTCGTCCTTCGCCGGTCTCTCGGCCGAGCTGGATCAGATACCGAGCCATCCACAAGGTCGCCAGGCTGGAAAGTGCCTGGGCGTGACTCTCGGTCGGCAAGCCATTGCGGTCGAGGTTGCTTGTCTGCGTCTCAGGGGCCCAGCGAACGAAGAAGTTCGCATCGCCGGCAATCGCGTTCTGGCGGTAGATGGCCTCGGCCGTCTTCCGGATTCGAGGATCGGCGGCGGGCAATAAATGAAATGGCATCACCAGGCCGAGCATGCTGATATCCAGCGATTGCGAGCGTTCGATGATCCGTTCGGGGATCTCGGTCCACCACCCTTTCAGCGTCGACAGCCGCCTGGCTTCAAGAAACCGACCGGTCGCGTGATCGACGAGACCGGGGTCCATTCCATCGGCGGCCGACTCGCCGAGGATGCCCACTTCCCAGATTCTTGTCGCCAGAGCCTCCCAGCGGTCGGCCAGTTCCTCGCGATCAAGCAGCCGGGCCAGCCGCGCGGCGGCATGAAGACCCGCGACGGCCGCGGCATTCGAATAGAGGAAACAACCGAATCGGCTATCCCAGATCCCGGCCGAGCTGATCAGGCTCAACTCTTCGATCCAGCGGAGGCCGGGATGCCCCGACGTTCCTGAACAGACCTGTGCGGCTCGCTCGACGATCGGCCAGGCAGAGACGACGAAGTCGAGATCGCCTGTCCGTCGATAATGTTGTTCCACGCTCCAGGGAATCATGACGGTCTGGTCGATCGCCGGGGTTTCCCACTCGGGTTGACCATCGATCGTGTATTTCTGGAACCAGTAGGAATAAGCGTGTGTTTGCCCTTTGACGGCTGCCAGCCACTGAAAGACCTTCCGCCCGATCTCCGGATGCCCCGCGCGATCCATTGCCTGACCAACCCAGAGCGCCTCTCGCGGCCAGCAATAGGCTGATAGACCGCGATCAAACCCCGAGGCGATCGCGCCCCATTGTTCGTCGGCGTGCAGGGCGGCGGCCAGGACCGATCGCCGAAGGCTGACGGCATAGGTGGGCTTGGGGAAGTGGAGGCTGGGCAGAGGCTCGATGAAAGTATCCCACTCCTGCGCCGAGATCTGTTCGACGGTGTCGAGGTCGGCCGCTCGGAACCACTGGAGAGCCGGCTTGAGCCAGTGCTCGAAGGTTCCGGGGTCGCCGCGCCAGCCCGTGAACGCCCCGCTGACCAGGACGTCGACCGTGACCGCGCCACCGGCGGGCAGTTCAAGCTTGCGGAGCAGAATCGCCTCATTTGGGCCGGTTGGCTCGCATTGAACATCTCCTCGGTCGTCGAGGGCGATAGCAAACTCAACGGTGGCGTCGCGGGCGAGCTTACGGTTAACGTGCCCGTGCCCTCGGTTGATCGCGAGCAGGGTCCGGTCCTCGTCGTGCCAGCTCAACCCGGGCTCGCCGATCCCGCCGTTGACCTCGGCCTGGACGTAGAGCCCGAACATCGCGGTCGAGGC
>JAJYCH010000587.1 GCA_021778575.1 Planctomycetota bacterium | reverse complement strand
GACTGCTACCCGCTAATCAGCTTACTTGAGGATCTTGGCCAGGATGTCGGACTCGCGGAGGATCTTGATCTCCTCGCCGTCGACCTTGATCTCGGTGCCGGCGTACTTGCCGAAGAGGACTTCATCCCCCTCGACGACGCCGATCGGCGAACGCTCGCCCGAGTCGAGCAACTTGCCGGGGCCGACGCTGAGGACCTTGCCCCGCTGCGGCTTCTCCTTGGCGGTGTCGGGAATGAAGATGCCGCCGGAGGTCTTCTCTTCGGCTTCGATCTGCTGGATCACGACGCGGTCTTCAAGCGGGCGAATCTTGGCCATCGCAATAATTCCTTGAATGCTTCCGGGAGAACGTCGGCCCACCAAGTCAGAGGTAGGCCGACGATAAATGATGTTTGAATGAAGAGGACGATCTGCCAGCGGCGGGACGACTTACATCATCCCCATGCCGCCCATGCCGCCCATGCCACCCATTCCGCCCATTCCGCCCATGCCTCCGCCGTGATCGTCATGATGGTCGCCGCCGGCGGCCTTCTTGACTTTCTTCTCGACGATGATGGCTTCGGTGGTCAGGAGGAGGCCGGCGACGGACGCGGCGTTTTGCAGGGCCGATCGGGTGACCTTGGTGGGGTCAACGATTCCGAAGGTGAACATGTCGCCCCAGGTATTGGCCTCGGCGTTGTAGCCGAAGTGGGGATCGGTCGACTTCTGGATCTTGTTGACGACGACCGCGCCATCGATTCCGGCGTTCTCGGCGATCGATCGGGCGGGCTGTTCGACGGCTCGCTTGATGATCGCGCCGCCCATGGCTTCGTCGCCGGTCAGACCGAGCGAATCGACGGCCTTGGCCGCGCGGATCAGGGCCGAGCCGCCGCCGGGGACGATCCCTTCTTCGATCGCGGCGCGGGTAGCGTGCAGAGCGTCCTCGACCAGAGCCTTGCGCTCTTTCATCTCGGTCTCGGTCGCGGCACCGACGTTGATCTGGGCGACGCCACCGGCGAGCTTGGCGAGACGCTCCTGGAGCTTCTCGCGGTCGTATTCGCTGTCGGTGGTCTTGATCTCGCGCCGGATCAGTTCGGTCCGACCCTTGATCTCTTCCTGGGTGCCGGCGCCTTCGACGATCGTGGTGTTCTCGCTGGTGATGGTCACCTTCCGAGCACGGCCGAGGTCGGTCAACTCAACGCTTTCGAGTTCGATTCCGAGATCCTTGAAGATCGCCTTGCCGCCGGTCAGCACGGCGATATCGCCGAGCATGGCCTTCCGCCGATCCCCGTAGCCGGGAGCCTTGACGGCCGCGACGTTGAGGATTCCGCGGAGTTTGTTGACGACCAGGGTGGCCAGTGCCTCCCCTTCGACGTCCTCGGCGATCACCAGCAGCGGCTTGTTCGCCCGGGCAATCTGTTCGAGGAGCGGGATGAGGATCTTGGGCGTGCCGATCTTCTCCTCATAGATGAGGATGTAGGGGGCGTCAAGGACGACTTCCATCCGGTCCTGATCGGTGACGAAGTGCGGGCTGAGATAGCCTCGGTCGAACTGCATCCCCTCGACGACGTCGACGGTTGTCTCGAAGCCCTTGCCTTCTTCGACGGTGATCACGCCGTCCTTGCCGACCCGCTTGAAAGCGTCGGCGAGTTTTTCGCCGATGGTCGGATCATTGTTGGCGGAGATCGCGGCGACCTCGGCGATTTCCTTGTCGGCGACGGTCTTCGACTGTCCCTTGACGTGCTCGATCACGGCGGTGACCGCCTTGTCGATTCCTCGCTTGAGCGCCATCGCGTCAGCGCCGGCGGCCAGGGCCTTCAGGCCCTCCTTGAAGATCGCCTCGGCCAGAACGGTGGCGGTGGTGGTGCCGTCGCCAGCGATGTCGGAGGTCTTCGAGGCGGCTTCCTTGACGAGCTGGGCCCCCATGTTTTCATAAGGGTCGGTCAGCTCGATCTCTTCGGCCACGGTCACGCCGTCCTTGGTGACGGTCGGGCTTCCCCAGCCTTTATCGATGACGGCATTGCGGCCGCGAGGACCCAGGGTGCTCCGGACGGCCCGGGCCAGCTTGGAGACGCCGCTCGCCAGCTTCTGGCGGGCCTCCTCATCGTAGGCCAAAATCTTCGCCACGGTGAAATCTCCCCTCGACTCGGTCGAAATACGTCGCCCTCTCGCCCTGGCAAAAGCCCAGCGGAGGACGGCCTCGAAAAATGTCGCCGTATTTCGGATTCGATCGAGAGAAATGCAACTGGCGTACCGAAGTCATTTATTTTGTCGTTAGTACTTTATTAGAAATAACTTAGGTCGATTTGTCGGCAATCGTTCGGTTCCTGGTACTGCCGTTTTGGCAGATCCCGTCCTGTTCATGTCAGGAGGTGGGTTCGCGGGGAAATGCTGTGAAGGTGGCTCGGAGTGGCTCAGGCCCTTGACAACCAGTCGGGTCCGATCCAAGATCCGATTCAAGGTGAATCAGTCGACTTCCGGCGGAAATTGAGAGACCTTGGGCCATGTCAAGTTTTATTGATGTGTCGGTGCAAATCCTGTTGTCCATCGTGTCCATGGGACTACCGATGGTGCCCGACGGGAAGCCGACGGTCTCCGAATCGATGCCGCTCTGGCCGGATGGACCGCCTGGGGTGGCAAAGGACGCTCCAGGCCAGCAGCCGATGTTCACGCTCTATCGGCCCTCGCCTGAGAAGGCCACCGGCGCGGTCATCGTCGTCTTTCCCGGAGGCGGCTATGGTGGTCACGCCGACCACGAAGGCCGGCCGATCGCCGAGTGGCTCAATGGTCTGGGGATCACGGCCGTCGTCCTCAAATATCGTCTCGCCCCCCAGGCGCATCATCCGGCCATGCTTCAAGATGCGGCGAGGGCCATTCGAATGGTCCGCGCCCACGCTGCGGTCTGGAAGATTGATCCCCACCGTGTCGGTGTGCTCGGATTTTCCGCCGGAGGGCACCTGGCCTCGACCATTGCCACCCACTTCGACGCGGGCGATCCCAGCGCTGTCGATCCGATCGAGCGGTTCAGCTCTCGCCCCGACCGGGCCATCCTGATCTACCCGGTCATCTCGATGAATCCCGTCTACACTCACGGAGGGTCACGGCGGAATCTGCTTGGACCCGATCCGACGAAAGAGCTTTCCGACAGCCTCTCGAACGAGCTTCAGGTGACCAAGAACACCCCCCCGACGTTTCTCGCCCATACCGACGAGGACAAAGCCGTGAGCGCCGAGAATCCGCTCCTCTTTACTCTCGCGCTCCGACGAGAGAAAGTTCCTGTCGAGTTACACATTTTCGAGAAAGGTCCGCACGGACTGGGCCTTGGTCGTGAAGGTTTCGCGTTTTCGGAGTGGCCTGGCCTCTGTGCCAAATGGCTCGATAGTCAGGGCTTTCTGAAGAAAAATTGACCCGGGCCTCGATCGATTGGTCCGTCTCACAAAACTCTTGTCACTCCAGGACCTATGCGGGGGAGCGATCCGAGGCCAGGTCGTCGAAGTCCGGCGATTCCCTGATTCCGTGGCTTCGACACCGGAGGATCGGGGCGGTCGAACGACACCCTTTGTTGAGCCTTGCCGCTGGAGCCTTGAGCCGATTTGAAGGCGTGATCTTGATCATCGACGTCTGTCCTCTGGACGCGGCAAACCGCCTTGCTTGCCGCGTCCGGTGAATCTTATGAACTCGAGCGTTCACTTCGCGGTTTTGTGTCCCGCGAGGGCCTGCTGGATCTGTTCCTTTCGCCTCTGCGACGAGATCGTTGGACGGACCTGATACGTCAAATCCGGTATCACGCGTGCGTCCTCGTCCAGCCCCAGGCGAATCCGACCTCTGGTTGTGCCGATTGGCCCCGCCTGAGATAATCCTGGGGATGGGTCAAACCGATGCGGGGCAGTTTGGCGGGCGTCAGACCAGTCCGTGAGCAAGGCGGGGAATCTTGTGATGAGGAAGGCACTGTCGGT
>JAJYCH010000586.1 GCA_021778575.1 Planctomycetota bacterium | reverse complement strand
GCCGGGTCGCGATCACCGCCTCGTCAGCGGGTGAGGTCGTCGCCAAGGTCCGTGGCACGGAGAAATACAAGGTCCGGATCAGGCTGCGCGGGATCAAATTGATCGCGACCTGCACCTGTCCGTACTTTGGCCCGGCCGGTGCGCCGTGCAAGCACCTCTGGGCGACCGTCCTGGCCGTCGATGCGCGAGGGTTGCTCCCCTCGGCGGCCACCCGGCCGCTCCGCCTGGTCACCGATTCGAGCCCTCGGCCGTCGAACGTGAACTACCCGGTCGACGGGGCTCTGGACGGACTCCCGCCCGGGCCAGCTTACGAACCCCTGCCCTACCCCTTGCCCCCGCAGGGGCCTGATCCCTATTCGAACCCGCCTCGCGACCGTGACCCTGGTCCGTACCCGCCCCGCGACCGCGATCGTGACCGACCGCGCGACCCTCGGCAACAACAAGGGCCAGGGCCGCCGCAACGGCCTGGTCCGTACCCGCCCCGCGATCGCGACCCTGGTTCCTACCCGCCCCGTGATCGCGACCCTGGTCCGTACCCGCCCCGCGATCGCGACCCTCGGCAACAACAAGGGCCGCCACGGCACCCCAACACCGTCCCTGGCGACCCTCGCCGAGGTCCTGGTCCGGCCGACCCTCGCCGAGGTCCAAGAGACCCCCAGCGCGGACCGGGTCCGAACCAGAGCAAGGCTCCTCGCGGGCCGGCTCCGCCGGGCTACCCGAACGCTCCCCAGCAGCGAGGCCCAGCTCCGCCGGGCTACCCCAATCCATCCCCGCAGCGTGGTCCGGCTCCGCCGGGCTATCCGAACCCTCCGCGAGGTTACAACGGCCCGGTTCCCGGTCCTGGCGGTCCTCATTCGATCCCTCAGCGCCCCGGCCGGCACAATCCCAAGGACCGTCGAGCCCGGGTTCCCGGCGGCGGCGAAGGGGTCAACGGCAACATCCAGCCCGGCCAGCATCCGCATCAGCACGCGCAGACCCGGGCGCAAGCCCAGGCTTATGCCCAGCAACAGCAGCAATTAAAGGCCCAGGCTCGCGCGGCCCGGGCGGCGGCGGCGGCGGCCCAGAAGGCCAAGCGGTTGCTCGCCTATGTGCTCGATGTTCCCGCCTCGCTCTCGAACAATCAGGTCGTGATCGACCTGGCCCGTCGAGCCCGTCGGCCCAATGGCGACTGGGGTCCGCTCAAACCCTGGTGGCATGCCGCCAACCTGCCGGTCGTCCGCTACGACCCCGAGGATCGCGACCTCCTGGCCGAACTGGTCGAGGCTCAAGCTCTGACCGCCACTTCGAGTTCCGTCAGCAGTAACGGCCATGGCGAGTCGGCGGGAACCCGGCGCTTCGTGCTCAAGGCCGATGCCCAGGCCGGCATCGTCGAACGGCTCGCCAGGACCGGCCGGCTCCGGCTCCGTCGGACCGACGGCGAGGACGACCCGCCCCTGGTCCGGTGGGATGATCAGGCCCCCTGGAAGTTCGGTCTCGACGTTCGCTCCGACCCGACCGGCAAGCGCTGGTCATGGCGGGGGATGCTCCGGAGGGTCGATGTCCGAGGCATGGCCGACCGGATGGACCTGGCCGAGCCGATGGTCCTGCAACCCGGCCTGGTCGTGCAGGGGGTCGGCAAGATCGCCCGGTTCGACGACGCAGGGCTGTTTCTCTGGGTCATGCGGATGCGCCACGAGAAGGAAATGGCGTTCTCCGACTCGATCCAGCAAGACGCGATGCTCGAAAAGATCCTGGTCGACTCGCAGGTCTCCGCCACCGAGCTGATCGATTCCGAGACGCTCAAGCTTCGCGAGGTCAGCGACATTCCGCAGCCCTGCCTGACCTTGCGGACCCCCCGCCAGAACTGGGGGACCGACCGCCTGATCGCTGAACTGGGGTTCGACTACTCGGGGGCCTACATCCCGATCATCAGGCCGGGCAACATCGCCGTCCGGACCGACCTGAACCTGATCGTTCAGCGCCAGATCGCGCTCGAACAGGCAGCGGGCATCCAGCTCTATGAGCTGGGATTCAAGGACGCGAAGGATCACCTGCTCGACCCCGGGAGCCTGGAAATCCCCGCCAAGCGGGTTCCTCAGATCACCAAGGAACTGGTCCTGGCCGGCTGGCGGGTCGAGGCCGAAGGGAAGCTGATCCGTCAGGCCGGCGAGTTCAAGCTCGCCGTGACGACCGGGATCGACTGGTTCGAGCTCGGTGGTCAGGTCGATTTCGGCGGCCAGTCGGTCCCGTTGCCCGACCTCCTCGCGGCGGCCCGTCGCGGCGAGACAATGGTCAGCCTCGGCGACGGCTCGATGGGGATGCTCCCCGAGGACTGGTTGAAGAAGTACGGGATGCTCGCCGACCTGGGGAGCACCGAGGACGAGAACGGCCCGATCCGGTTCGGCAAGGCGCAAGCCGGTCTGCTCGACGCGCTTCTGGCGTCACAGCCCGAGATCAAGCTCGATATCGGCTTCGGCAAGGTTCGCCAGCATCTCCCCCGGTTCGAGGGGGTCGTTCCCAAGGAAGCCCCGGCCGGGTTCCGGGGTGAGCTTCGACCGTACCAGTGCGAAGGCCTGGGCTGGCTCGAATACCTCCAGAAGTTCGACTTCGGTGGAATTCTCGCCGACGACATGGGCCTGGGCAAGACGGTGCAGGTTCTGGCCTTGCTCCAGAGCCGACGGGCCCGCCGGCTCTCGAAGGGGCCGAGCCTGATCGTCGTCCCTCGGTCGCTGGTTTTCAACTGGCGGGCCGAGGCCGAGAAGTTCTGCCCGAGGCTCCGAGTGCTCGACTACACCGGGCCGAACCGGCACCCGACTCGCGAGGATTTCCCCAACTATGACCTCATCATCACGACCTTCGGGACGCTCCGGACCGATATTGTCGAGCTGAGTCAGACGACGTTTGATTATGTGATTCTCGACGAGGCGCAGGCGATCAAGAACGCCGACAGCCAGGCCGCCAAGGCCGCCCGGTTGCTCAAGGGGCGGCACCGCCTGGCGATGAGCGGCACGCCGATCGAGAACCACCTGGGAGAACTCTGGTCGATCTTCGAGTTCTTGAATCCCGGGATGCTCGGGACCGCGTCGGTCTTCAAGAAGTACGCGACGGGAGCCTCGGCCGCCGACGAGGCGTCGCGGTCGCTCCTGGCCCGGGCGCTCCGCCCGTTCATCCTCCGGCGGACCAAGGCCGAGGTCGTCAAGGACCTGCCCGAGAAGTTCGAGCAAACCCTGTTCTGCGACCTCGAACCGGAACAGCGCAAGCTCTACGAGAACCTCAAGGCCCACTATCGCCAGGCCCTGCTCCGCAAGGAAGCCTCGGAACTGGGCCGGTCGAAGATCGAGGTTCTCGAAGCCTTGCTCCGCCTCCGCCAGGCGGCTTGCCACCCCGGCCTGATCGACCCCGAGCGCGGCGGCGACCCCAGCGCCAAGCTCGATATGTTGATCCCGCAGCTTGTCGAGGTGGCCCAGGAAGGGCACAAGATCCTGGTCTTCTCGCAGTTCACCAAGTTCCTCGGCCTGGTCCGCGACCGGCTCGACGCCGAAGGGCTCAAGTACGAATATCTCGACGGCCGGACCCGGAACCGCGAGGAACGCGTCGATCGGTTCCAGACCGACCCGAGCATCCCCTTGTTCCTGATCAGCCTGAAGGCCGGCGGCCTGGGCCTGAACCTGACGGCGGCCGGCTACGTCTACCTGCTCGACCCCTGGTGGAATCCCGCCGTCGAGGCCCAGGCGATCGACCGCTCGCACCGGATCGGCCAGACCCAGCAGGTCTTCGCCTACCGCTTGATCTGCCGCGACACCGTCGAGCAAAAGATCCTCGAACTCCAGCAAAAGAAGCGCGACCTGGCCGACGCGATCCTCAACGAGAACCGGAACGTCATCGGCACCCTGACGAAGGATGATTTGGAGTTCCTGCTGTCGTGATAGGAGAATAATCATGCGTGGAGTTGTG
>JAJYCH010000585.1 GCA_021778575.1 Planctomycetota bacterium | reverse complement strand
CCCCCGCGTCAACCGGAAAATCCCGACTGTCGCCACGACCCGAGGCTCCATGAACCGGCTCCCGATCGACTCCGCCCTTCCCGAGATCGTCGATCGCGTGCGACAGCGGCGCTGTCTGGTGCTTGTCGCTCCACCGGGCGCCGGGAAGACCACCCGAGTTCCTGTTGCCCTGGTCGAGGCCGGGTTACTGGGTCGCGACCATCCCAATCTGGTCATGCTCCAACCCCGACGGGTCGCCGCCAGGGCCGCCGCCGCGCGGATTGCCGACGAGAATGGCTGGACGCTTGGCGGCAAGGTCGGCTATCAGATCCGGTTCGAGAAGCGGATCGGTCCGGAAACCCGGATCAGGGTCGTTACCGAGGGGATTCTCAACCGTCAGCTCGTCGAGGACCCGTTTCTCGAAGGAATCGGTGCCGTCGTTCTCGACGAGTTCCACGAGCGGAGCCTCCATTCCGACCTGGCGCTTGCCTTGCTCCGCGAAGTCCGCGATTCGGTCCGAGATGACCTGATCGTCGTGGTCATGTCGGCAACGATGGACGCCGAACCGGTCGCGCGATTTCTGGGCGATGCCCCGATCGTTCGGGTCGAAGGGCGGTCCTTCCCCGTCTCGATCTTGTATCGCGGGTCGACAGCCGAACACGTCTCGATCCGGATGGCGCGCGCGATTGAGTCGGCCGTGGCCGAGGATACCGAGCCGGGCGATCTCCTGGCGTTTCTTCCAGGCGTCGGCGAGATCCAGCGCACCTCCCGCGAGCTGGCAGGCTGGGCCGGTCGGGCGGGTGTTGTCGTTCTCCCGCTCCACGGCTCGCTGTCGAGCGACGACCAGGACCAGGCGCTCCGACCGAATCCTCGTCGCAAGATCGTTCTGGCGACCAATATCGCCGAGACCTCGCTGACGATCGATGGAGTCACGACCGTCGTCGATAGTGGACTGGCGAGGGTGGCCAGTTTTGACTCCGCGAAAGGGCTCGACCGCCTCGAACTTGCCGTGATCAGCCGGGCGTCGGCCGATCAACGAGCCGGTCGGGCGGGTCGAACACGACCAGGTCGGTGTGTCCGGCTCTGGTCCGAACGCGAGCAACGCGGCTTGCCCGAAAGCGAAATCCCCGAGATCCGCCGCGTCGACCTCGCCTCGACGCTGCTCGCCCTCCATGCCTGGGGACACGCCGACCCACTTCGGTTCGGCTGGTTCGAGGCCCCCGAACCGTCGGCGATCGAATCGGCTGAACGGCTCCTGGTCGCTCTGGGGGCGATCATCGAAGGGGGAGGTTCGATCACCCCACTCGGTTCTCGACTCCTCGATCTGCCGATCCATCCCCGCCTCGGACGGCTTCTGATCGCCGCGAACGAGCAGGGATTTCTGCGCGAAGGGGCGAATCTGGCGGCAATCCTGTCCTCGAAGGATTTCCTCGACCGCAGTTTCGATCGCTCGGCTCGACCCGAGGTCCACGCATCCTCGGACGTCCTGATCCGGCTCGATCGGCTCGAAGAGGCGGAGCAATCGCGGTTCTCGGCCGGTCTGGGTTCCCGAGGGATCGACGCGAACGAAGCACGCCAGATCGCCCGAATTCGCGACGACCTGCTGCGGGTCGCCCGGAGATTGCCGGCCATCGAACCGCGCGAGCCGTCCGAGGACGAGCTGCTCCGGTTGATCCTTCTCGCCTATCCCGACCGAGTCGTCCGACGTCGGGGCGGCGACGGCTCGACGGGAGTGATGGTCGGCGGTCGGGGAATTCGGCTCGATCGCGAGTCGGTCGTGCGTGACGCCGAATATTTCGTCGCCCTCGATCCCTGGGAAGACCGGCGTGGTGGAACGCTCGAAGCGCGGGTCCGGCTCGCCAGTGCCCTACGGTTCGAGTGGCTCGACGAGCTGTTTCCCGGCGAGGTTCGGAAGGACCGGTCGGTGGAATACGACCCCGAACGCGACCGGGTGGTCGGCATCTCGGCCCTGCGCTATCGCGACCTCACGCTCCGCGAGGACCGGAACGCGGCGGTCGACTCCAAGGTCGCCGGTGAAGCGTTGGCCCGGGCTTTCGCCGATCGAGGGCGTTCGTTTTTCGACGGCGAAGAGTCTGCGGCTCAGTGGCTCACCCGTCTGGACCTGGCGATGAAATCGGTGCCCGAATTGGGCTGGAAATCGCTCGACGGGGCGGATTGGGCCGAGTTGATCGCAATGGCCTGCCAGAATCGGCGGTCGTTAAGCGAGATCTCGTCGGGATCACTGGTCGCGATCCTGAAGGGGCGATTGAGCTATTCCGAAAACCAGAAGCTCGACGAATTGATTCCCGAAGCGCTGACGGTTCCGAGCGGAAACCGGATCAAGCTCGTTTACCAGGCAGGCGCGCCGCCCGTGCTGGCGGTCCGGCTCCAAGAACTGTTTGGCTGGCCCGAGACACCGCGGATCGCGGCGGGACGGTTGCCGGTCCTCCTCCATTTGCTGGGACCGAATTATCGACCTGTGCAGATTACCGACGACCTGAAAAGCTTCTGGGCCACGACGTATTTTCAGGTTCGCAAAGACCTGAGGTCGCGCTACCCCAAACATTCGTGGCCCGACGACCCGCTCGGGGCGCCGGCCGAAGCCCGAGGTGGACGGCGTCGCGACGGTTGACGATGGCTGGAATCGAGAACCTTGATCGAGCGGCTTCGAAAAACGAAGATCAGCTTCGTGGAATTTCTCTGCTCTCGCTCCGTCGCGGTCCCGACCTGGTTGACCGCGCGCTATGTCGGTTCATGGAGAAATGCAAAGAGGATGACGGAGCACGAATCTGTCAACTGATTATCCGAAGAAACCAGCCTTAACTACCGTTCCGAGGGCTTACAGTGTCGTCATGGGTTGATCGGTTCGCGAGCGCCTGCCGTACCGCTCCGACGGTCGCGAGCCTGGCCGCGAACGGATTGTTTCGGAGAGAAAGCCCCTTCCCCTGAGCCACTGATGAGCGTATAGTCTCTAATTAACAAAATCATCTTCGATTGTGGCATCGGCGGGGGCGTGGGATGGCTTCGAAGGGTCGAATGTTGGCTGGTTGCTCGGTGGCTCTGGTCACCCCGTTTCGTGATGGCGAGGTCGATTATCAGGCCCTTCGCGACTCGGTCGAGTGGCAGATTGCCCAGGGAACCCCGGTTCTCAGTCCGGTCGGGACCACCGGCGAATGTCCCACCCTGTCTCACGATGAACACGAACGAATCATTGCCACGGTCGTCGAGCAGGTGAATGGTCGTGCGAAGGTCATGGCGGGGACCGGCTCGAACGCCACGTCGGAGGCGATCCGGCTGACGCGATTTGCCGCCAAGGCGGGAGCCGACGCGGCGCTGCTGGTTTCGCCATACTACAACCGGCCGACCCAGGAAGGGCTCTACGCACACTTTGCCAAGATTGCCGAGAGTTGCGATCTTCCCCAGGTCGTCTACAACGTGCCGTCGCGAACCGGTCGGAACGTGGATTCCGAGACGATCGTGAGACTGGCGAAACTTGATCCGATCGTCGCGGTCAAGGAAGCAAGCGGCTCGCTTGACCAGGTGAGCGACCTTGTCGCCCGGACGGATCTGACGATCCTGTCGGGCGACGATAGTTTGACCTTGCCCATGATGGCGGTCGGTGCCGAGGGGGTCGTCTCGGTCGTGGGCAATCTCGTTCCGAAAGATGTGATCGCTTTGATCAAGGCGTTTCAGGAGGGCCAACTGAGCGAGGCGAAGCGTCTCCATCACAAGTTGTTCCCGCTCTGTCGCGACCTGCTTGGCGTCGCGTCGAACCCGATCCCGGTGAAGATCGCTCTTCCGATGCTTGGCTGCGCAACCGGACAGTCGCCACTCCCGTTGGTCGCACCCGATGATCGCGGGCACGCCACTCTGAAGCAGAGTCTGATCCGTTACGGATTGCTCGCGGAAGAAGCGTGAGCGCAAATCAATTTCCATAATATCATTGACTGGCATTCGAAA
>JAJYCH010000584.1 GCA_021778575.1 Planctomycetota bacterium | reverse complement strand
GCGCCGACCTGGCCCGACGAGGTCCGCGCCGCGACCGCCTGGGTCGGCGACGCGATCGCCATCAAGGACCCGACCAACGTCGTCTTCCGCCGCCAGGCTGGTAGTCACGTTCTCCTGGTCGGTCAGCAGGACGAAGGGGCGCTCGGCATCCTGACGACCATGCTCGTCAGCCTCGCCACCCAGCAGGCCGACCCTGGCCTGAGCGGCGAATCCCCCAACGGCTGCCGGTTCTACGTCTTCGACGGCTCGGCGCCCGACTCGCCCAACCTGGGTCAGCTCAACAAGCTGGCCAGCGTGATCCCTCACCCGTTCAAGACGGCCAACTACCGCGACTTCACCCCGCTGATCACCGAGATCGGCGAGGAACTCGCCCGACGCCAGGCCGATGACCAGGCCGACTATCCGTCGATCTATCTGACCATCTTCGACCTCGGCCGGTTCCGCGACCTCCGGAAGTCCGACGACGACTTCGGCTTCTCGTCGCGAGGGTCCGAGGACGAGAAGCCCAAGCCCTCGAAGATCCTGACCGACATCCTCCGCGAAGGGCCGAATTTCGGCATCCACGTCATCGCCTGGTGCGACACCGTGGGCAACCTGAACCGGACGTTCGAACGCCAGGTCGCCGGTGAGTTCGAGCTCCGGATTCTGTTCCAGATGAGCATCAATGACTCATCGGCATTGATCGATTCTCCGGCCGCCGGCCGCCTTGGCGAGAACCGGGCCTTGTACTTCAACGAGGAACAAGGCAAGACCGAGAAGTTCCGCCCCTACGGCCTGCCCGACCAGGCCTGGCTCGACCAGGCTCGCGACTTCCTCGCCGCCAAGCCCAAGCCCGCCGGCTACAACAACGATCCGCCCGCCCCCAAGGGCGACGGATCTTCCGGCGATGATGACTACGACGCCCCATCGTTCAGCCCGTTCGGCGGAGGCGGCGGTTTCAGCAGTTCGTTCGATCCGCCGTCGTTCGGCTCCGGCCCGATCAGCCTCCCGCCGATCGCCAAGCGGACCGACCTTCCCTACGACGATGACGACGACATGCCCCCGCCCTCCAACGGCAACGGTAACGGCCACGGCGGGGACGACGCCGGAAAGACCCTCGACGCTGCCGGCGACGCGACGACCTGAGGAACCGTCGGGGAATCGCTTCAAATGGGTGGCAGAGGTTACGCGACTCTGTCACCCCGGTTCGCAGACGCCATCCCGAGGCCCGGACCGGGTTCACGAAGCACCGTAACCTCTGCCACCCTGCCGTCTCCTGATTTGTGTGTTATGTTCGTCTTATTGACTCGATCCTCCGGCATCACGCTGCGGACATGAGACAAACAGGAGAATTTCATGCGTTATCTCTTGGTCGTTCTGATCGCAGGCTGCTTTTTCCTCGCCTCTTCTGCTGAATCCAACGCACAGTGGATGAGTCGCCATCACGGTGGTGGATACCGCGATGTTTACCCCGACCTTTCCTGCTCGGGGCCGATGGGATCAGGCTATGCCGGTGTCTCTTATCTTGGATACTCCGGGCTCGGGGTTCCTGTTAGTTGCCTCGGAACGAGGGTCTCGGCTCGCGGTTACGGCGGGATGACGGCCGCCTCCTATCTGTGCGGACCGGGAAGGCCCGTCTTGGGAGGCACTGGTTACGGCTATTTGACCGGAGCTTCGTCACCTCCTGCGTCCTATGGCGCGGCGAGTGATTGAAATCATCATGTCCGACCCCTCGCCCGACAAACCCGCTCGTCGCCCGCGCTACTCCGGCAAGAACCCTCGGCGGTTCGACCAGAAGTACAAGGAACATCAGCCTGAGCGGTACTCGGCGGACGTGGCGAAGGTTCTTGACGCCGGCAAGACTCCGGCCGGCTCGCATCGGCCGATCATGGTCCAGGAGATCCTCGATGTCTTGCAGCCCAGGCCGGGCGAGATTGCCGTCGACGGCACGCTCGGCCACGGCGGGCATGCCGCCGAGTTGCTCAAGGCCATTCAACCCGGCGGTCGACTGATCGGCGTCGATGCCGACCCGATCGAACTGCCTCGGACCGAGGCCCGGCTTCGCTCGCTCGGCTTCCCCGCCGAATCCCTCGTCGTCAAGCGGATGAACTTCGCCGGGCTGGCCCGGTTCGTCCTCGACGAGAGCCCCGACGGTGCCGATGTCTTGATGCTCGACCTCGGCCTGTCGTCGATGCAGATCGACGACCCGGCGCGGGGGTTCACCTACAAGGGGGACGGCCCGCTCGACATGCGGATGAACCCCGAGCGCGGCAAGTCGGCCATCGACCTTCTCTCGACCCTGGGAGTGGCCGCCCTGTCGCGAATCCTCGCCGAGAACGCCGACGAACCCTACTCGATCGAACTGGCCGAGGCGATCCTCGGGGCTCACGCCCGGAACCCGCTGACCACGACCCGGTCACTTGCCGCCGTGGTCCGGACCCTTTACCTCAAAGGGGTCCGCCAGACCGAGGACGAGGCCGAGAACGCCGTCCGACGGGTCTTCCAGGCCCTCCGGATCGCCGTGAATGACGAACTGGGATCGCTCGACCTGCTTCTCCGATCGCTGGCGACCTGTCTCAAACCAGGCGGACGGGTGGCGATCCTGTCGTTCCACTCGGGCGAGGATCGCCGGGTGAAGGCAGCTTTCAAGGACGGACTGAGCACCGGGGTCTACGCGGCGATCGCCGCCGAGCCGACCCGGGCCTCAGCCAGCGAGCGGCGCGGCAACCCCCGGTCGACCTCGGCGAAGCTCCGGTTCGCGACCCGGTCGGCCAGAACCGACTGAGGCCAAAAGTCCGTCCCATCGGGCGCGGAATGTCGCTGATATCCGGAGGAAGTTCCGCCGTCGACCCGCGACGGTCGGGCGATCCTCGTGGAACCGCAGACCATGCCCGAGCCTCGATCGCCGTTCTCGATCCGGATGATGGCGTTCGCCGTGGCGTTCGTGGCCGGGGCCATCGGCTGGTCGATCCACTGGTCCGAATGCAAGTATCAGGCAGCCTACCACGAAACCCTGGCGAACGCCGAACGCCAAGGCCGGCCTGGCGAATCGATCTCAACCCAGACCCGCAAGCACCAGAACGCCGAGTGGCACGACGAAATGCGCCGCCGCTTCGAACGTTCGGCCTGGCTTCCCTGGCCCGGCTCGACCGCCGAACCACCCCGCCCCTGAACGCCCATCGCCTGCACCAATCCCATCCGAATCGGTCCAGGGTTGCTCAGAAATCCTGGGCGGCTATATTGATAGTAAGAAAATGTGGAAGGAATGTTTGATCGGGCGGTCATTTACCGAAATTAACGACGGTGGATGTGCCGGTTCCAGGGGAGGGCGGGCCGATGTTGAACCTGTTCGGGGCGAATCACCGGTATTGCGACGGGATCTCGCGGCGGTCGTTCCTCAAGATCGGCGGCCTGGCGATGGGCGGTCTCGCGCTCCCCGACCTGCTTCAGGCCGAAGCTCGGGCTGGGGTGACCGGCTCGCACAAGGCCGTCATCATGGTTTACCTTTCGGGTGGCCTGGCTCATCAGGACACCTTCGACCTCAAGCCCAACGCCCCTGACGGAATTCGCGGCGAGTTCAAGCCCATTTCCACCGTCGTTCCCGGCATCCAGATCGGCGAACTCTTGCCCGAGATCGCCAAGGTCACCGATAAGCTGGCCATCCTTCGCTCGATCGTCGGGCTTCGCGACGAACATTCGAGCTGGCAGAACCTGACCGGCTTCCCCATGTCGCAGGCCCAGCGCGAGGACAAGCCGCACTTCGGCTCAATCATCTCGCGAGTCCAGGGCCCGGTCGATCCGGTCGTCCCGCCGTTCGTCGACCTCTTCCCCATCATGCAGCACAAGCCCTACAACAGCGCGGGGGGAGGCTTTCTCGGCCAGTCATACAAGGCGTCCAAGCTCGGCGGCGGCGACGATCTTGAGCTGACCCGCCAGACCGACGTCGCTCACGAACTATTCGT
>JAJYCH010000583.1 GCA_021778575.1 Planctomycetota bacterium | reverse complement strand
CCGATCTGCCGTTCGCGCTCGATGAACTCGACGATCGACCGGCTTCCCATGCCGAGAGCTTCGACCTTGTCGACGACTCCCTTGACGTTCTTCATGTCGTCCACGAAGAGAACTGCCTGGGCGATCCCTTGGTCACGACGAGCCGGGTCGCGAAAGGTCAGGTCGACCGCCGACCGCCGAGGCAGTACCAGGTCCGTATTGGCGGGGAACTGACTCCAGGCTTCCTTCTGCTCGTCGTCGGTCAACGCGCGAAAGATCCCCACAACCTGAAAGTCCTCGGCGGTGGAGACTGATATGTCCTCGGCCGATTCTCGCCGGCTTGCCTTCCGCAGAGTCGCGGCTTCCTCGCCGCTCAAACTGAGCTTGTCGAGCGCCCCCGGGAGCTGCCAGGCGAGCTGGCGGAGAGCCTCCTCCTCCTCCCGGCCGCCGCTTGCCATCGAACGGTCGGAAAACGCGACGTTGAAGCTCGGCCCATCTTCCCGGCCTCTGATCTCGATCCGCAGGGGCATGCCGAGAACCTGGTCCAGGTCCGAGTCGTCGATCAGGCCGATCCGGTAGGCGAACATCTCGGAGAGCAAGACCGATCGCTCGTCGTCCGAGACGAACGTCCGGCCAGCGACAACCCGCTTGCGGAACTCGGGGTCCTCGCCGGCGCCTGACGAGACGCTCGCCTCCTCGGGTCGGTTGCCCAGGGTCGCGATGACCGGGCCGCCGACGATCGGGATCATCCGATCGACATGGGGAATTTGCGAGAGTGCTTCCAGCCGGGCCGGGGTCAAATTGACCTGCTCCTGGACGGAATCAGCCGGTTGGGCTTGCTGGTCCAGGATCTTGCGGATTCGCTCGCGACGATCCGGCGACATACGCCCGGCGACCTTCACGGCGCCCGCCTCCTTGGACTTGACCGACCGCCAACTGGGAGAGACCGTCACCTTCCGCGCGACGTCGCCCTTGCTCGACTCGCGTTCGATCGTCCGCTGGACCCCCTCGTCGATTGAGAGGCTCGCGGCGAGTACAAACGCCCCAAAAACGACACCCAGGGTTGTCAGGCACGTCCGAATCTTCTGCTGGCCGAGCGAGGCCAGGGGCAACCGGAGCAGGTCGATCCAGCGCACGAGGCGATCCTCCATTCATTATCGATCAAATGTCCACGGTCGTGATCCGACCGTCGACCAGCCGAATCACCCGATCGGTGCAAGTCGCGGCCAGATCCTCGTCGTGAGTCACGAGGATCAGGGTGGCGGCGTGCTCGCGGACATGGTCGAGGATCAAGGCCATGATGTGCTGAGCCGTCTGACTGTCGAGGTTGCCCGTCGGCTCGTCGGCCAGAACGACCCGCGGCCGGTTGACCAGCGCCCGAGCGATGGCGACCCGTTGACTCTCGCCGCCGCTCAGTTGGTCGGGCCGGTGCTTCAGCCTCGCCCCGAGACCAACGGCCTCCAGTGCCTTTCGGGCGACGGCGATCCGGTCACGCGGCGATCGCCCGGTGAAGACCATCGGCAGCTCGACGTTCTCGGCGGCCGACCTTGAGGCGATCAGGTTGAATGACTGGAAGATGATCCCGACCGTCAACGACCGGAACCGGGCCATCTCCCACCCCGACAGTTGATGGAGGTCCCGACCTCCGACCCGAAGTTCGCCCGAGCTGGGCCGGTCGAGACCGCCCAGCAGGTTCAATAAAGTCGATTTCCCCGATCCCGATTTGCCCAGGAGGGCCACCCGCTCGCCGGCAGCGACCTCGATCGAGATTCCCCGTAATGCCTCAACCTGGGCGTCTTTTGTCCCGTATACCTTGCGTAAGTCGACGGCCCGGATCGCGACCCCGTCTTCCCCATCGCGGTCCGCTGTCATCGCGGTTTTACCCCGATCAGATCCACCCGTCCGACACCCGTCAACGAGCGATTATTCTACCAGATTGACCTACCCTTACCAGGGCCAAGCCATCACCCGGAACCCAGAAGTCCGTCGGCAACTCCCGACGGATCGATCATGATCGACCGGGCCATGCGGGTCACCAGGCGAGTCGTGGGGGTGGCCTCGGGCTGGCTTCCGAGCAGTTCGATCGCGAAGAGGAGCAGCTTGGCACCCAGGTAATGGATGCAGCGAACTCGATAAGTGGCTTCTCGATCGGGCGACAAGCCCAGCGTCCGGATGTACGCCTTCCAGCAAGCGGTCAGGTTTGCGCGAGCGGGCCTCACCACCTGGTCGTCATCCTCGGGATCTTCACTACTGGTCCGGGTCAGCTCGATTTCCATGCAGGTCAGCAGGAGCCCGGCGACGTCCCAGGCGGGATCGCCGATGTCGGCCAGCTCCCAGTCGATGAACCGGGGACTCGGCCGATGGGTCATCGCTGATAAGAATCATGATATTGTCATTCTTCAAGTCTCCATGGATCAGGGTGATGGGCTTCCAGGCGTTGCGGAGCCCTTCCAGTCCATAGGTCAACTCGGGCGATTGGATGATCGTGGCCAGCAGGTCACGCTGAGCAGGGTTGAACTCTCGGGAGAGTGCTTCGACATCGTGGAGCGCATCGAGCAGCCAGGGGCGCGTTCCGGGGAATCCGGCGCGATTGTCGGGCCGAGCGGCGAGCACAGGTTCGAGCCCGTGGAGTCTCCCCAGGCTTTGCCCCAAAGCCGCCGCCAGCGATTCGGTGATCGGCCCGAGCCGATCCTGTCGTTCGCGGAGATCCTCGCCAGGGTGAAACAGTTCGACCGTCAGGACTCGACGATCGGGGTCATGGTCGCGGAACCGAGGCATCAGGCGAAACAGAGCGGCATAATTCCGGGCGAGATCGGGCCAGCCGATGGCAAGCCAGCTCGCGAGACGGACCACCGGCGGGCGACTCGACCGGTTCGGGCAACTGTTTGAGAAACAGCCCCGGAGCATTCCCAAGCAAGACCTTGAAGTTGCGATTCCGCCGACCAAAATCAACAATTTCCAGCGGCCCATCGACGACCCCCTCGGGGCCGATCAACCCTCGGGAGATCAGGTAGTGAACCAGGTTCGTGGAGGTCAACAGCATCCCGATCCGCTCCCGAACAGTTTTCCAAAACGAAGCCAATCCGAATCAAGAATTCTCGCCAATCCCAAACGAAGCCAACGTCGCCCACCGGATCGATTGGCTATCAAGAGGCCGATTTCGCAAGACGAAGCCAAATCGGCGACCTTGGGCGATCTTCCTGCACAGGCACGGAGTTGAAGATGCGTCAATAAACGCGAGTCATCCGAATTAGAATCGCTCAATCGGAGACCGACGACCACACTTTTCTTGACCGAGACGACAGGAGATAGATAGTCAGGCAAAAACAGCGACAACGGCATGGGCGGGTCCGGGCCGCCTTATCGCCAACCGCGAAGGTTTGCGATCTGGATGTGAACACCAAAGTCGTCAGAGGCGGAAGGGTTACGTCTGGCGACTCGATCGGCTGGGGCGGACGGCCAAGGGCCTGCTGATCCTCCTGGACGAGTTGCAGACGCTGGGCGTCGGCTTCGTGTCATTGCGGGAGGGGTTCGACCTCGGCACGCCCGCCGGTCGTCTGATGGCCGGGGTTCTGGCCAGCGTGGCGGCCTACGAGACCGAGGTGAGGAAGGAGCGGCAACTGGCGGGAATTGCCAGGGCGAAGGCCGACGGCAAGTCGTGGGGCGGACGCAAGACCGGGACACGGGTGCGGCTGACGGAGGAGAAGGAAGCGGTCATCCGCCAGCTTCACGGCGAAGGCAAGGCGGTGGCATCAATCGCCCGGACGGTGGGACTGACCCGGAAGACGATCTACCGAGCATTGGCCCGAGGCGGTTCCAAGCCGTGAGGCCGAGTCTCGGCTCCGGCCTCGACGAAGGGGCGACTCCGCCCCCGTTGCCTGGCGTCGGGGAGTTGCGAACGAACGAACAAAGTGAGCGAAGGTCATCGTCGGGGGACTTTGTTCGTTCGCTCGCTTGGCTCGTTT
>JAJYCH010000582.1 GCA_021778575.1 Planctomycetota bacterium | reverse complement strand
GGCGAATTGCGACTTCCGTTGGTCGCACCCGATGATCGCGGGCACGCCACTCTGAAGCAGAGTCTGATCCGTTACGGATTGCTCGCGGAAGAAGCGTGAGCGCAAATCAATTTCCATAATATCATTGACTGGCATTCGAAATGCATTGTTGAATCCTCAAGGAATGAGATGCCAGTTGGATTCAGAATCCTTCATGACTCTGATTCCTGGACACTATCGTGTCGGTTGAAAGTACAGGACGACTTCCACCTGTAATGTCACTCCGAGTTGCTGACAGGAGTCGCCCTCAGCCGGATCGACAAACAGGGTTCGCCGGTGGCGATTCCCCATAACCTCGGGAAAGGTACTTACACGATCATGCCGAAAAAAACCTCGAAGAAGTCGACCGAGTCGGGCGGGCAGACCCTGGCCGTCATGCCTCCGGTTTCCGAGCAGGCGGTCCGCGACCTGGCGCAGGTCTTCAAGCTCCTCAGCGACGAGACGCGTCTCCGGATCTTGCTCTATCTTGCCCAGAACAATGAACTTCACGTGACCGATCTCTGCACCCGCCTGGGTCAGAGTCAGCCCGCCGTGAGCCACCATCTGGCCTTGCTCCGGGTCTCCGGACTGATCGAGTCGCGTCGTGAAGGCAAGCACAACTTCTACAGCGTCAGGACCGATCATTTCGGCGAATTGCTGGTCAGCCTCTTCTCCTCGACCGGCGATATGCCCAAAAAGGTCCGGTTTCACGACTTCACGTTGACTCACGATGGGAATTAACACTTCCTGTTGCTGAGCATTGGTTTGCTCGGTCTTGATGATCAATTGGAGCGACGGGTCCTTTGGCTTTTTTCAAGCCGGACGCCGTCGCTTTTTCTTGCGCACCGAATGGGAATCGAGCGGTCGGGTGGCCAGGGCTCCGGCTCTCCGTTAACCCGGTTCCACGAACGTAACCAGCGGCCACCAGGCGGGGTTCGGGAGGCACGAACGCTTGCCATCGTTGGAATCCGTGGGCAGACCGAACCAGGGAATCGTGGTCGCTTCGGCTTGACCGGTCGGAAACTTCATGGCAAATTGCCGACCGTCACCGATCGATCGACTTTAGGGATTCTCGAAGCGATCCGGTTCGGACCAGCTCAAAGTCCCGCGTCCGTTCGCTCGCTCATGGAATGGTCTCGCCGATGGACTGGCGAGACTTGATCCTGGGACGTTACTCGTCCCTGGGTGCTGACCGAACTGGTTCCCGACCGCGGTCGCGCGGTCGCAACACGGAGGATGGAATCGATGTTCCGACCAACTCGTCTGACCCTGGTGCTGGGTCTCAGTCTGCTCGGCCTGTTTGAGCTGGTGGGTCCGTCCTACGGTCAACAGGGCCAGCAGAAGGACACGGGGGTCCGGCCGGTTTCCACGCCTCCGGCCAGCAGCCCGGCTCCAGCGGCTCCGGTCGCCGCCAAGCCGATTCTGATTGGCTCGATCGACGTCGATAAAGTCTTGATGGAATACGACAAGTTCAAGGTCGCCAACGAGACGATCCGGGCCGAGTCGCTCGAACGCTACAAGCAGTTAATGGATCTGGCCAATCAGGGGAAGCAGGAGCAGGAAAAATTCCAGCGGTTCGCCGCCGGGAGCGCCGATCAACGCAAGTCCGAGGACCGGATCACCCAGCTCAAGGCCCAGATTGAAGCCCTTCGCGTGAATTCCGAGCGGGAATTCACCCAGAAGGAAGCCGAGACGATGGCGAACATCTATAACGAAATCGCCGGGATGACCAAGAACGTCGCCAAGAATCGCGGGATGACCTTCGTCGTCAAGTATTCCGACACGCCAGCCACCGGCAGCGAACCGAACTCGGTGGTCGCGGCGATGTCGCGAACCATGCTCTACGCCGATCCGAGCGTTGATATCACGGGCGACGTGATCAAGTATCTTAACTGGTACTACAAGCAGAGCGGCGGCCCGGCTCCCAAGAATAACGCTCCCATGAACCCCGCCGGTATTGCTCCCGCCGCCGGCCAGGTTCCTCCGGCTCAACAAGCCCCCGCCCAGCCCACCGCTCCGACGGCAGGTCGCCCCGTTGTTCCGAGAAACTGATCGAGGTAGAGCGTGGGCCAGGCCCACTCTCGGACCGGCGAATGGTGGGTTCGGCCCACCCCGCCGGTGTTGGGTTGGTTGCTCCAGAGAATCTCGGCGGCTGGGAGTCGGCAAGGGCATGAGCAGTATCCGTCGTCCGCAACGAACGATCGCCCGCGAGGTTTCCGTTCGAGGAATCAGCTTTCTCGCTGGACTCGATGTCGAGATCCGGTTCTGTCCGGCACCGGTCGGTTCCGGAATCGTGTTCCTTCGGTCCGACCTCCCCGGCCGTCCCACGGTTCCCGCGCTGGTGAAGCAAGTCATTCCTCGCCAGCGTCGGACGACCATCCAGCGCGGCCCGGCGATCGTCGAGATGGTCGAGCACGTGATGGCGGCGCTCGTCGGTCTCCAGGTCGATAATTGCGTCGTCGAGATCGACGGACCCGAGACACCGGGTTGCGATGGTTCCAGCCGTGCGTTCACCGAGGCCCTCCTCGATGCCGGCCTGGTCGATCAGGCGACTCACCGGGAAGTCCTCGTGATCGAGCGGGCCTTGACCGTTCGCGATGGAGACTCGATCCTGACGGCGTTTCCCGGCGAAAGTGAGCGACTCGTCCTGTCGTATCAGCTCGACTACGGACCAAAAACGTCGATCGGTCGCCAAAGTTTCTTCGCGGAAGTGACTCCCGAATCGTTCCGGAGCGAACTCTCGCCGAGCCGAACGTTTCTGCTCGAAACCGAAGTGGAAGGGCTCCGCAAGGCAGGGATCGGCCGTCGGACAACCGAGCGCGACTTGCTGATCTTCGGTCCCGAAGGTGTGATCGGCAACGAACTTCGGTTTCACGACGAACCAGCCCGACACAAGACGCTCGATCTCCTGGGTGACCTGGCACTGATCGGGAAGGACCTGGTGGGCCATGTCGTCGCGCATCGATCGGGCCATTCCCTGAACGCCGAACTTGCCCGGAAACTGATCAAGGCGGCCGAACAGGATTATTCGCACGCCTATCCCGTCGAGCCCTCGCTCCTCGAAATCGGCTCGATCCTGAAGGCACTGCCCCATCGCTATCCGTTTCTCCTGGTCGATCGAGTGGTGGCCCTTGAACCCGGGCGGCGGATCGTGGCCCTGAAGAACGTGACTTATAATGAGCCGTTCTTCCCGGGACACTGGCCGGCTCGGCCGATCATGCCGGGGGTCCTGATTGTCGAGGCGATGGCTCAGGCAGCCGGAGTCTTGATTGCTCAGGGGGCCGAACCTGGTCATGAGGCGTTACTTGCATCGCTCGACGGTGTGAAACTGCGAAGGCCGGTCGTTCCCGGTGATCAGCTTCGACTTGAGATCGATGGGTTGCGCTCCAAAGGGCGAATTATTCAGGCTCAAGCGGTGGCTCGCGTGGGCGATCGGGTGGTCGCCGAGGGGCGGATCAGGTTTGTTGTCGTGGAAACCGACCGGGTGGCCTGACGCAAAACTTCATGCGGGATCGATTGACTCGCCGATGAGGGAAGTTGCAGGAAAGGTCGAGGACGGGGTCAAGTGGGAACTGGATTCCGCTCGCGTCTCGCTCACTGACTCTCAAGGTCCATGGATGGACGCCGGTCGAACACCTCAGGGATTCGAGGACTGGACATGGCCACGTTGATCGCCGAGACCGCTTACGTCGACCCCCGAGCCGAGATCGGCGATGGTGTCGAGATCGGCCCTTACTGTGTTGTCGGACCGGACGTCAAGATCGGCCGAGACACCCGACTGATCGCTCACGTCTGCCTTCTCGGGCTGGTCGAGATGGGTGAGTCGAACGTCATCAGCCCGTTCACCGTAATTGGTGGCGAGCCGCAAGATGTCTCCTACCACGGCGCACCGACGCGTGTGGAGATCGGCAGCCATAATGTGATCCGCG
>JAJYCH010000581.1 GCA_021778575.1 Planctomycetota bacterium | reverse complement strand
CGTGGGCAGGCTCACCGGTTTGGCTTCCCAGGCTTGAGCCGGCCGATATCCCGAATCCCAGGCCTTCGCGAGGCCGAGCGTCAACGTGACGACGACCGCGATGACCGCCAGACGGAAACCAAGGAGGTTTCGCTTCGGCGCGATCTTAACAGCAGGGACGGGAGGAAGATCCAGCGACATGGGGTGCCCCGTGGTCACATGGTTCGAGTCTGTTGGATCGGGAAAATCGGCTCGTGAGGCCGAACGAATCAGAGCGAGTCGTGAAATTCAAAATCCGGGCAGGTCCGAGGAAAAGCAAACTTGATTGTAACACCTGGAGCGCTTTTGACCAGGATCTGACTTTTATCGGACCATGAAGGCTCTCGAAACCAGGCCAATCGCGACGCAAGTCCTCTAGTAATCAGCGTCAATCGTGAGAATCCTGTCCCTGTCGAGCGAGCTTTGCGATCGTTCCGCTTGCGCTGGCTTGACGGTCTTGGTGTTCTGGGTGTTTTGCAAGAAATTTAGCGGATTTCCTGATTGGGTCGAAAATGTCGGAAACAATGCTCTGGCAGGAACTTGCTCCCCAAAATGCTGCTTGCGTCCCAGAATATTCTAAAGTCTAATGAAGTCCCGACCGAGAGACGTCGTCCCCGCGGGCGTTCGTTTGATCGATCGGGTCTCGCGAACAAAATCTCTTGATTGGTCAGCCGGCTCGCCACGTCCGATTCTCGACCGGATCGGTGACGACGCTCACACTGGCCTGATTTTCCCTTTCCCATGGATGGTTCTCCAGGATTGCGTGATTGGGTGTTATACCCCGATCGCGGCGATCGTTCCGCGCGCCGACTTCAACATCCTGACGACACCACACGACACACATCCACTTGACGACGCCGGAGTTACGACACCATGGTGAAACTGGTCGGAAGAATCACCCGGCTCCTGGGAAGGCTGTCAGGCCCCACCGATTCCAGGCGTTCTGGACGCAACTGGCCGCGACTGGCTCTCGAAACTCTCGAAACACGAGCCCTGCTTTCCGGGTCGGGCGGAGTCGGCGTCGACTACACCTTGATGGGTGGCCAGTGGAATAACTCGCAGACGATCACCTTTAGCATTCCACCCGATGGCGTGAGCTGGGGGAGCGGGACCAATAACCTGAATGTCAAGCTTGACGCCCAGTTTGGTGGAACCTCCTGGGAAGGCTTGATCGCCGACGCGCTTCAGGTCTGGTCGGCGGCGACCAATCTGAACTTCCAACTGGTTCCTGACGGCAACTATGCCTTTAACACAACCGGTCTGGCCGAGGGGGATTCCCGCTTTGGCGACATTCGGATCGGCGGCTACAATCTTGGCTCGTCGACCACCATCGCTCAGACCTACGGCCCTCCTCCCAACGGCGAGACGGCTGCGGGCGACGTCATGCTCAACACGACGATGAACTTCGGACCTGGTTCGGGTTATGACTTCGAGACCGTCATGATCCACGAGATCGGTCACGCTCTCGGGCTGGGAGAGTCACCCCAGCCGACATCGATCATGTATAGCTACTATAGCGGCGTGCATCATAGTCTCTCGCCCTACGACGTGGAAGGGATTCAGTCCCTCTACGGAGTCCGGGGCGCGGACTCTTACCAGTCGCAGGGGCAGGCCACCTCGCCTTCGACGGCACTCGACCTGACATCTTTTCTGAGTGCGAACAATCAGACGCAGCTTGCCGGCGTCAGCTTGGCCTCGATCGGCGATACCGAATACTTCTCGGTCGTCGCTCCCGCCCTCAATGGCGCAACCCTCAACGTGGCGGCTCAGCCGGGTGGTTACAGCCAGTTGAGCCCGAAAATCACGGTGATCGATCCTACGACGGGCGCGGTTCTGGGGACGGCCGCCAACCCTGCCACGAACGGGGACCTGGTTCTGACCTCGATTCCGGGAGTCGTCGCCGGTCATCGCTATCTGGTCGAGGTCACGGGCGCGACCAGTGATAACTTCGCCGTCGGCGCTTATGCGATTCAACTGGGATTCTTCGGGGGTACCGCGGCCAATCCCACGCCGACACCGACACCAACACCGACACCAACCCAACCAGGCACACCGACTCCCTCCTCGTCGAATCCGACGACTCCTATCGTTGCCGTGATCCAGCCTGACGGTTACGCCTATAATTCATCATTTGCGTCGGCCATCGAGCTGGGGGCGCTGGGCCAGACGTCCGCCGCGAACCTGACGTTGCCTTCGGCCTCGAATTACCAGCTTTTCGCGTTCGAAGTTCCGCAGGCGGGGACGGTGATGGTGGCGGCTGGTAATGTGAACGTGGTCGTTGGCGACACGTTCGCCCGGCCGGTCGTGCAGGGGACCGGGTTGTTGATCTTCAACGCTCCGGTGGCTGGTGCTCGATACTATCTGCTGTTCCAGACAAGCAACGCCGCCCCCGTGGCGAACTACGGGTTCGCGGTGAAGGTCGTGCCAGATCCGGTTCCCACACCGACTCCGGTCATCACGACCATCACGAGGACAACCGCGAGTAGCCGAGCCGCTGCCGCCGCGGCCGCCGCGAGCCGTAAGACGATCAAGATTGCCGCTGTCACGCCCAAAGTCACCACCAAGGTGAACGTCCGGCCTTACCAGTGATCGACCGGATCTGTCCAAGTCCATGCGAAGGCCGGGACGGGAGCACTCGCTCTCGTCCCGGCCTTTTTTTGCTGAGAACTGGAATCGGCGGGGCACCTCGGTTCGTTCCGTTCGTTCTTCAGAGGCGGAGACCGGCACCAGTGTTGCAGCGGAACTGGTGGCTCGGCGGCGTGTCACTCGCCGGCTTTTGGTATGATACTTTGGACGTGACCAGCGTCGGAATTCCGGAACCAGTGCGCTCCGCCCGGCGCTGCCGGAGATCAGTCCCATGAACCGTTTCGAGGTTCTCGGGGATTCCTTCCACAAGGAGATCGACATCGATGGCCGAGTACACATTGCCCCCGCTTCCTTATGATTTCGCCGCGATCGAGCCGTACATCGACGCCAAGACGATGGAAATCCATCACGACAAGCACCACGCGGCTTACGTCACGAACCTGAACAATGCCTTGAAGGACTACCCCGAACTCCAGGGGAAGCCGATCGAGGTCTTGATCGCCGACATGAGCGCAATTCCGGAAGCCATCCGGACTCCGGTCCGGAACAACGGCGGCGGCCATGCCAATCATTCGCTGTTCTGGACGCTTCTGAAGCCGGGCGGAGGCTCGGGCGAGCCGACCGGAACCGTCGCGAAGGCGATCGAATCGGAACTGGGCGGCTTCACGGCGTTCAAGGAAGCCTTCACGAAGGCCGCGACCACCCGCTTCGGATCGGGCTGGGCCTGGCTCGTGGTGGGCAAGGACGGCAAGCTCGCCGTCACCTCCTTGCCGAATCAAGATAGCCCGATCATGGACGGTCAGAAGCCGCTGCTGGGTCTCGACGTCTGGGAACATGCTTATTACTTGAAGTATCAGAACCGTCGGCCCGAATACATCGGGGCTTTCTGGAACATCATCAACTGGGATGAGGTCGAAAAACTGTACGCCGCCGCTGTCTGACTGATCGCGGACCGGGTTGTCTGACAAGGCTGATTGCATCGGGCGAGTGGGTAGCGAGTCGAAGAATGGATCGAATTCGCGACGCGCTACCTGCCGACCCCGGCCTCGTCAGGCTCGACGATCGGGACCACTCGTTCCCGTTGACCGATCCGCGGAAAGGTGTATGATTCCCGTCGTCCGGTCTCCATCGCTTGAATGTTTCTCCTAAGCCGACGACCGATTTTTTCGCGGTTCGAGCTCTCGAAGAATCAAGGAGGATCTCGCCGATGGATCGGTTTACACGTCCTTTCGCGGTTTGCGGCTTCGGTCTGATCCTGGCAGTCACGGGCTGCAAATCGACGCAACCCGAGGTGCCCCCGGGCCGTCCGTTCGCGAAGGATGGCCAGCAGCGTCAGGCCATCCAGTTCAGTT
>JAJYCH010000580.1 GCA_021778575.1 Planctomycetota bacterium | reverse complement strand
TCGGCCAAGCTGATTTTCCTCGTTCCCGTGGTTGTCGCGACCTGGTTCTTGACGTCTTCCCTCATGGCTCAACAAGGGAAGAAGCCACGTCCGCTCACGCCCAAACCAACGACTTCCGTCGTCGAGACCGCAGGAGAAGCCGCTCCCGGCGAACAGCTTGCCGTTGAGAAAGCGGACAAAACCCCGGCCGGGTTAATTTACAGAACGATGATCAAAGAAACGAAAGCCACGGTGAATGAGAACGGTGTCACCGTGACCTCGTCCGCCGAACTGGTTGATTCCGTGGGCAATCAGTCTTATCTCTGGAGGCTCCGGGTCTTCAGTGACGGCGTTCCAGAGCCCACACGCGACCTGATCTATGACCATCAGCTCTTTTCGACGCCTCGTTCGGGCATGATGTCGCCCACCTTCACCGAGACACTTCCATTGCCCCAGGGGAAACACCGCCTTCAGGTGGTTCTGTATGCCGTCCCCAAGGGGTTTGACCTGAGCCACCTCGAAGACGAGGCGGTCAAGAATCAAGTGATGATGGCGGGGAATATCACGGAAATTTCGGTGCCCTGAAAATTTTCGCTCCCGATATCCTTCGCTGTCGAATTGATCTGACCCACGAAAGGGTAGCCTCTACAGAGCCGTCACGCTGCCTTGGCAACGTGACGGCCTCTTTTATTGGGTCGTTCGATTACGCCTCCATGACGGGCTTCGAGCGATCCGATTGGACTTTGTCGCCTCGATCGGTTTCAATCATGACTTCGCCCCGCCGGGTTGGCTCCGGCCTCCCGGATGCTTCTTTGTCGAGGGATCGTCATGAAATCGTTGCGTCGGCTTCCCCTTTTCGGACTGATTTTCGTCATGAGTGGAATTGCATTCGCCGGAGACCCGGAAGACCCCAGAATCTGGCTCGAAGACGTCACCGGTGACCGGGCGCTCACCTGGGTTCGTGAGCGGAACGCCGAGAGTACCGCCGAACTCACCCATTCGGAGGCGTTTCAGACGCTCGACAAGCGTTTGCTCGCCGTGCTTGACTCCACGGCCAAGATCCCGATGATCTCCAAGATCGGCCCGTACTATTACAACTTCTGGAAAGACGCCACGCATAAGCGAGGGCTCTGGCGGCGGACCTCTCTTGACGAGTACCGCAAAGCCGAGCCCGCCTGGGAAACCGTGATCGACCTCGACGCCCTGGGCGCGGCCGAGCACGAAAACTGGGTCTGGCACGGCGCGACCGTTCTCAAGCCCGCCTACGAGCGCTGCCTGGTCTCGCTCTCGCGAGGCGGTGCCGATGCCGACGTCAAGCGCGAGTTCGACCTCAAGACCAAGTCGTTCGTCGCCAACGGCTATTCGGTGCCCGAGGCCAAGAGCCGGGTCGCCTGGCGGAACCTCGACAGCGTGTTCATCGGCACCGACTTCGGCCCCGGTTCGCTCACCAACTCGGGCTACCCCCGGATCGCCAAGGAGTGGACCCGAGGCACGCCGCTGGAAACCGCCAAGGTTGTCTTCGAGGGGGAATCCGACGACATGAGCGTCAGCGCCTACCGCGACCTCACTCCCGGCTTCGAGCGCGACTTCGTCGCCCGTCAGAAGACGTTCTACTCCAGCGAGACCTTCCTCCGACGCGACGGCAAGCTGATCAGGATCGAGACTCCCGACGACGCTAACATCGACGTCGACCGCGAGTGGCTGATGGTCGAGCTCCGGACCGACTGGACCGTCGGCGGCAAGACGTACCCCTCGGGTGCCTTGCTGGCGACCGACTTTGAAGCCTTCCTGAAAGGTGCCCGGAACTTCGACATCCTGTTCGAGCCGACGGCCCGGAAGTCGCTCAGCGGCTTCAGCCCGACCAAGAATCACATCTTGCTGAATGAACTCGACAACATCCGGAACAAGATCTACGTCCTGACCCACAAGGACGGCAAGTGGCTCCGCGAGCCGCTCCCCGGCGTTCCCGAGATCGGCACGACGTCGGCCTCGGCGGTTGACTCCGACGAGTCGGACGACTTCTTCATGACCTCGTCAAATTACCTGATGCCAATGACCTTGTCGTTCGGCACGATCGGCGGCAAGCTCGTCGAGAAACTCAAGCAAAGCCCGTCGTTCTTCGACGCTGCCGGCCTGACCGTCACCCAGCACGAGGCGAAGTCGGCCGACGGGACGCTCGTCCCTTATTTCCAGGTCTCGCGCGAGAACCTCAAGCTCGACGGCTCGAACCCGACCTTGCTCTACGGCTACGGCGGGTTCGAGATCTCGATGGTCCCCGGCTACAGCGCGACGGCCGGAATCGGCTGGCTCGAAAAGGGGGGCGTCTACGTCGTCGCCAACATCCGAGGCGGCGGCGAGTTCGGCCCGAAGTGGCACCAGGCCGCGCTCAAGGCGAATCGTCCCAGGGCCTACGAGGACTTCGCCGCCGTCGCCGAGGATCTGATTTCGAGGAAAGTGACATCGCCCAAGCACCTGGGAATCCAGGGTGGGAGCAACGGCGGCCTCTTGATGGGCAACATGCTCACCCGTCGCCCCGACCTGTTCGGAGCGGTGGTCTGCCAGGTCCCGCTGCTCGACATGAAGCGATACAACAAGCTCCTCGCCGGAGCGAGCTGGATGGGCGAGTACGGCAACCCCGACATCGCGTCGGAGTGGGAGTTCATCCAGACTTTCTCGCCCTATCACATGCTGAAGGAAGGCGTGAAGTATCCGAGAACCCTGTTCACGACCTCGACGAGGGACGACCGGGTTCATCCCGGCCACGCCCGGAAGATGGCCGCGAAGATGAAGGAGATGGGGATCGACCTGGTCTACTACGAGAACATCGAAGGGGGCCACGGCGGAGCCGCCGACAACAAGCAAGCCGCTTTCATGTCGGCCCTGGCTTACACGTTCTTGTGGAATCAGTTGAAGTGAGCGGGTGAAACAGATACCGGGCTCTCGATGGTGAGAGCCCGGTATTGAAAACACGTCGATTCAATCGTGATTCGGAGGGTTGGGGCAAGCGGATGGAAGCCAGGCGATCGCGTATCGAAGTCCTTCAAGAAGCCAGAGTATTCCTTGCGCTTCCGGGCAACAACTGCTTCTGGTCTTCCTGGGAAGACGCGGAAACAGCACTCCGCGAGATCGACGGTCTGATCTCCGAGATCGAGTCTGGGAGCTTGCCCGATCGACTGAAGGTGTCAGTGCTTTTCGCGCCGACCGGGGCAATCCAGGAAGTGAGCCTCAGTAGTGGTTGGGCTCAGGAGTTCCTCGATCTCGCGGCGCGATTCGACGACATCGAGCAACGGATCTATCACTGATTTCAGTCGGGTGACGTGGTCGCGAACTGGCAACACCTCACCTACACTGATTTCGGGCTTCAATCAAGAAACATCGCGGCGAGGCGAGGCAGCCGACGCCGGACTTCCGCATCATCTTCAGTATCCCAACTCTCACCCTGAAGTTCCGTCCGCTCGTCACGTGCTGGATAATCATCCTCGTAAGACTTACCCGTCACAGCGATCCAGGCTTTATGCGCTGCGGCGTAAATTTCAGCCTCGGCATCGATGCCTTGGGCGGTTAAGCCGGGATGAAATCGATCCGCCAGGGTGTCCGCATTAGCGACCGCCGAGTCATAGACTTCTCGTCCCATTCCGATGAGCCAGCATCGGAAATAGTAGAAACCATCGCTACCGGCACCCGTGTTTATCAGGCAGCACGCGGCGATCAGGTCGGTCGTGTAGGCATTCGCCGCGAAACGATCGAAGATACGATTCCACTCAACTATGTCGTTTGGTTCATATTTGACCAAGACTGTTTGAAGTCGCCCGGCCCATTCCTCTGAACTCCGAGGATCGGACTGGCAGGCTTCTGAAATGATGTCCCAAAATTGATCGACATCCATCTTGGGACAATCCTTCTCACGCCTGCTGCTTCGTGCACTGGTTGATCAACCACGTATCCACGTCAGAGAGCATGTGCGAGGTCAGACGGTGGGCACAGGGGT
>JAJYCH010000579.1 GCA_021778575.1 Planctomycetota bacterium | reverse complement strand
GCGCTGAACCCGCCGAAGACGACCGTGTGCGGAGCGCCGATCCGGGCGCAGGCGAGCATCGCGATGACCGCCTCGGGGATCATCGGCATGTAGATCGCCACCGCGTCGCCCGGCTTCACGCCCAGGTGCTTGAGGACGTTGGCGAACGTGGCGACCTCGCGCTGAAGGTCCTGATAGCGCAGGACCCGACGGTCGCCGGGCTCGCCTTCGAAGATCAGGGCGGCCTTGTTCTTGTTGGCCCCCTCGCAATGGCGATCGACGCAGTTATAGGCCGCGTTGAGCTTGCCGTTGACGAACCACCTGGCGTGCGGCGGCGTCCAGTCGAGAACTTTGTCCCAGGGTTGAGCCCAGGTCAAGGCCGTGGCCATCTCGGCCCAGAAGCCGTCGGGATCATCCTTGGCGCGGTTCCAGAGGGCCTCGTATTCGGCCATGCTGCCGATGTTGGCCTGCTTGGCGAAGTCGGCGGGAGGTGGGAAGACGCGGCTCTCGTTGAGGAAACTGGTGATCGATCCGCCGCCGGATTCAGCCGTCATGATGGAGAGCTCCGCGCCTGATTTTGTCGAAGGGAGAGTGGGACCGAAACAGACCTCCGTCAGATCTTAGCGGAGAACCGGGCGGAATTGAATCGTCCAGAACCGCCCGGTTCCCGGCAAGTGTCAGTCCGTGGATTCCGCCCTCCCTACACGAACCTGGTGGGCGGAGCCCAGCCGACGCGGGTTCGCTCGGCCAGGCTGTCTCGGAGGGTGTCGAACGTCGTCCTCGCGTCGCGGTCGAAGACGAAGCGGGCGGGTAGCCCGACGACCCGGCTCGCCCCGAGACGGAATAGCTCGCGCTGGCAGGCCGTGAGCTTCTTGGCGGCGATCAGGGCGGTCACTCGCCAGCCGGGGGTTCCCGACTCGCCCCAGACCTCGCCCCTGGCGAGGTGCTGCGCCCCCTGCTCCGCCAGATACTCGGCGACGGCCGACGCCGTTTCGGGACCAGGCTCGGCGGGGTTGCCGACGACTTCGAGATGGAGCATCCCCTCCGACGCCCGGACCCCGTCCATCGCGTCGAGAAGCAACCCCAGCGGACCGGTCGCCCCTTCGTCGACCAGCTTCGCCAGGCTCGGCGCATGGCCGATCAGGCACGAGGCCGAATCGAGGACGGTCCCCCCCTTGATCTCCCTCAGCCGGTTGTCCTTGAGCGTGATTCCCGAACTGGTCAGGTCGACGATGATGTCGGCGATCCCCAGCGTCGGGTGAAGTTCGAGGGCTCCGTCGGAGTCGATCAACTGGTAATAATAGATGCCCCACTTCCGGAAATGGGCCTGGGTCAAGGCGGGGTACTTGGTCGAGACCCGGAAGGTCCGGCCGCTGTCCTTGAACTCGGCGGTGAGGTCGACGAGGTCGATGACGTGGGTGACGTCGATCCAGCTTTCCGGAACCGCGACGACAAGCCGACAGCCGCCGTAACCGAGGTCGGCGGTCACGACGGTCGCCTGCTCGGCCTCGAAGGCTCGCTCGGCGAACAGGTCCATCCCGGTCACGCCCAGATGGCAGCGCCCTTCCTCGACCTGCGTGACGATATCCGTCGGCCGCATGAAGACGACGTGGAAACGCGGATGCCCGGCAATGATCGCCTCGTACTGGCGGTCGCTGGCCCTCCGGACCTTGTAACCGGCCGTCTTGAGGATCTCGACGACCCCGTCATAGAGGTGGCCCTTCGAGGGAAGCGCGATCCGGATCGGGTCGATGGCGGGATCGGTGGAGGAGCGGGTCATGATTTCACCTCCCGGCCGATCGAGGCGGCCAGCGCGACCAGCCCTTCGACGGTCGTCGGCCGACTGGTACGCGACGAATGTTCATGGAGGATCAGCCGGGACGGGTCAGCCGGACCGCCGAGTTCAACGCTCCAGTTGGCTCCAACAGCGTCGGCACGATGGGCGATCGCGGGACCGCGCCAGCCCGATTCGAGGATCGCCCGGCACCCTTGAGCCCGGATCGATCCGGCGATCGAGGCCCCGAGGTTCAACGGTTCCCCCGCGCCGGCGATCACGAGAAAAGTCGGCGGGCGGGTCGAAGGCCGGTCCGCCCCCTGGGCGAAGAGGACGGAGTCGAGCCGTTCCAGACCAAACGCAAATCCAACCCCTCGGTCGTCGCGATCACTGCCGAAGACCCGGGCCAGCCCGTCGTAGCGACCGCCGCCGCAGACCTCGACCGGCCCCTCGGGCGTCGGCACCAGGATCTCGAAAATCATCTGCGAGTAGAACCCGATCCCCCGGCCGAAACCGAGGTCGAGTTCGAGCCTCGACAGGTCGAGTCCGTGCTGTTCGAGTGACCGGACGAGCGACCGGATCGAGGCGACCGAGTCGGGCGCGAGAGCCTCGAAATCACGGGCCAGTCGGTCGAGAACCGCGTCGGCGGGACCTCGGAGTTCGGCGAGGTCGCGAATCTGGTCGCGAACCCGGCCGAGCCCGGCGAGCCAGGAGTGACCCAGATCCCACTTCCGACGGAGCCGGTGGATGATCTCGTGTCCGGGTCGTCGGCCGGTGATGACCGGCACCAGGGTCCGGAACAGGCGGTCGATCCCGCCGTCGTCGGCTCCGGGCAAGGGCAAGGCGATCTCGTCGAGATCCGATTCCGACCCCTGGCGGAGCCATTCGGCGAAGTGGTCGAGCCCCCGGCCGATCGAGCCCAGGTCGCCCCCATCGGCGGCAGCCTCGCTGAGCATCTCCACCAGCGCGGCCTGAGCGGCGGGGGGCAAGCCCGACCGATCGAGAATCTCCAGGGTCAGCCCGACATGCCCCAGGCGGATCGTGGCGTCCTTGACCCCGGCCTCCGCCAGGGTCCAGTCGGCCAGCCAGATCACCTCGGCGTCGGCCATTGGCCCCGAGTCGCCCAGACGCTCGACGCCGACCTGGTGGAACTCGCGAAGCCGGTCGGACCGGCCCGCCGACTCCCGACGGAACGCCGGACCGGCGTGGCTGACCCGCCAGGGGAGCGCGGGAGCCGGATCGGCCTCGGTGTAAGCCCGGACGATCCCGGCCGTTAGCTCGGGACGGAGACAGACCCGAGCCGACGACTGGCCGCCCAGCTCGAACAGCTTCGAGACGATCCCGGCGCCGCTCTTGCGCTCGTGGAGGTCGACCGGTTCGAGGATCGGCGTACTGAGTCGGTCATAACCGGCCCTGGCGAACCGGTCGAGGACCAGCGCTTCGAGTCCCGCGAACCGGGCGTGATCGACCGGCAGGTGGTCGAGCGTCCCTTTGACGAGCGGGATCGAGGTTTCCTGAGCGGGGCGACGCCCTGATGGCTGGCTCATCGGGTCGCCCCCAGCGCCTCGGCCACGGCCGTTTCGAGATCGGTCCAGGCGACCGCTTTCCGCTCCTGGCGGGTGACCAGATCGCGGAGGTTGAAGGTCTGGGTCTCGACCTCGGACGGACCGACGATGACGGCGAGCTTGTGGCCTCGGGTCGAACCGTATTGAAGCTGCTTGCCGGTCTGGATGGCGTCGGGATAGACCTCGGCACCGATTCCAACCGCTCGGAGACGCGAGGCCAGCTTGACGATATGGATCGGGTCGGCCCCCGGAAAATTGGGGAAGAGGACGGGAACCGTCGTCGAAGGGCCTTTCGACCAGCCCGCCTCGTCGAGCAAGGCCAGAAGCCGGTCGAGCCCGATCGACGCTCCGACGCCCGGCAACGGTTGATCCGTGAACAGTTTGGTCAGGTTGTCGTACCGGCCGCCCGAGGCGACGCTGCCGAACTTCTCCCAGCCGTCAATGGTCGTCTCGTAAACCACGCCCGTGTAATAGTCGAGCCCACGGGCGAGGCCAAGGTCGATCTTCAGTCGCTCGGGCGGGACACACGAAGCGTCGAGAAGCTGGAAAATCGTCCGGAGGCTGGTGATCCCCTCGACGGCTCGGGGGTCGGACCCAAGGACAGTCTCGGCCTGGTCGAGAACCTCGACACCCCCTCGACCAGCTTCGACGAA
>JAJYCH010000578.1 GCA_021778575.1 Planctomycetota bacterium | reverse complement strand
CGACGACTCGTCTTTTTGCTCTGCCTGCCGGTTCTGGTGGGACTGGCTCCGACCGATGATTTTCCTCGGGACCTGGTGACCTGGAACCCCGTCGCCGGCAACCCGGTCTTTCGAGGGACCGGTCTCGAACGCGGCTGGGACCGGAAGATCCGCGAGCGCGGCTGGATCCTGTTTGAAGATGGGGTCTATCATCTCTGGTACACCGGGTACAACGACGACCGATCTCCCAACCGGAACCTGGGTTATGCGATCTCGCTCGACGGCTTGAGCTGGATTCGTTGGCCGTCGAACCCCATCGAGACGGGTTCCTGGGTCGAGGATGTCTGCGTCGTCAAGCAAGATCAGACTTACTACATGTTTGCCGAAGGACTCCACGACGTCGCCCATCTCTTGACCTCCACCGACCGGGTCCACTGGACCGAACAAGGCCCGCTCGATATCCGCAAGGTCGATGGATCGCCCATCCCGCCCGGCCCTTACGGGACGCCAACGGTCTACCTTGAAGGAGGAACCTGGTATCTCTTCTACGAACGAGGTGATCGCGGCGTCTGGCTGGCGACCTCGAAAGACCACAAGGTCTGGACCCACGTCCAGGACGAGCCGGTGCTCACGATGGGTCCTGATGATTACGACCGTTACGCCGTGGCATTCGATCAGGTCTTCAAGCGAGACGGCGTTTATTATGCCTACTACCACGCGAACTCGCACAACCCCTGGAAGAAGGACTGGACGACCAACCTTGCCCGCTCCAGGGACCTGATCCACTGGGAGAAGTATCCCGGCAACCCCCTGATCGGTAACGACTCATCAAGCAGTCAGATGGTCGATGTCGGCGGTCGCCTCCGGCTCTACACAATGCACCCCGAAGTCCGGGCCTTCGAGCCGGCCAGGTGATCGATTGATTCCCCGTAGGGTAGGCTCGGCCAACCATTGATGCGTGGTGGGCAGAGCCCACCCGACGGGATGTCCACCCCTTGACCTTGAAAAATGGCTTCGCTCCGTAAACGGCTCACATTCGCCAACTGGAAAATGCGTAATCTACGCTATTTGTAACGTCCACGCAAAATACATCATTTCGCCCTCCCGAGATTTCAACCCTTAATCTATTAAAATTCATTTTGCCTATCCGACCTAAACGCCCCAGGTTTAACCAAAATCGAACCACCGCGCGCACCGCGATCGTCGCCGACCCGATTTGGGTCTTTGATATCAACGATCACTTACCATTTCGGCTTCACGCCCGCTCAGGCGCGGCGCTTGCCGACCTGTTCTCGGCGGGTTTGCCTGAGCGCCTCGGCCTTCCGGGCTCGCTTGGCCTGGCGGTTCGCGAAGATCTGCGGGATGTCGGGATTCTGGCCGGCCGGCGGGATCTCGTCCGGTTCGAGTTCGAACGGCGGTTGCAGGCTCGATGGATTCCAGCTTTCAAAAGCGATCTCGTCGGCCGTTTTTGGCTCAGGGGCCGGAATCGGCTCGGGGTCGGTCACCCAGTTCGGCCGTAGCAACGGGTCGGGACAACGATACGGCGATTGTACATCCACTTGCTTGAGACACCAACGCAACCGAGAATGCAACGTCGCCTCGTACCGCCGCAACCGCCTCAGTTCCGGGTCGCCCTCATTCGTCAAATCCGACGAGGCCAGCGACCGCTCCGACTCATCAAGATCGGCCACGAGGTCGCGGGTCTCTTTCAACAACGCGATCTGGCTCCGAGCCACGCGCGCCGAGTCCGCCGCCGGCTCGATGATCTGCCCTTCGTCGTCGAGAGTTACCCCCGGTTTGTTCCCCTCGCGAAACGCGTGCGGAGTCGCCAGTAGATCAAAGGCGATCTTGATTTGATCATCGGTCCAGCCTGACGGTTGACTGTCGGCGGCGTGGGCGAGCAATGCCCAGCGAGTGATCATCCACTCACATCCATGAAGGGTTCTGCGGAGAGCAATCACGGTCGCCGCCGGGTCTTTGGGGAGTGATCGGGCGAGCACTTCGACCTCGAATCGTCGATCATCATCCCAGGTCAGCTCGGCCCGAAGCGCGATTTTATCGCGAACCCGCCGCTCGATCCGCTGCGAGCGATCGATCTTGATCGAGTTCAGCGCCGCCTGATCGATCATCCAGACATGAACTTCATTTTGCGGTTTATAGGTCTCGAAAAACTCACTACTCCGCTGACGGATCAAGGCCAGGTCTTCGGCCACGACGACCGACGAACAAAGCCCATGCTTCAACGAATTCGCGCGTGATTTTATCTTGCCTTCGACGGTCCGAGGACCAGTCGAAAGCTGAGAATTCCGCCGATTCGCCTCAATTCGCGCGGGGGAAACGATCATGAACAGACCTCGAAACAGAGTTGGTGAACGACAACGGCACCAACGTCATATTTCGCGATTTGAGGGGCGGGTTAACACACTTTGTGGCCAATCTATCCTGGACAAGTCGCCACATCCCAAACATCCCAAAACTCCGGCAGGAATCTGAATGTCCCGTTCAAATTCTTGCAGGCTCTCTATGCCCTAGGAATTTGCTCATTCTTCGGAAACGATCTGAAGATTCGATTGTGGGCAAATCCTCGCATCCATGGCTTCGAAGGTGTTGTTTCCCAAGAAATACAAACCAAATTCTCTCCCAATATAGAATTTTCCGTCACCAGCCACCCAAATGACACTTCCATTATTATCTTCGGCGATCGGGAAGAGGTTGCTGCCGATATGTGCTGTCCAAGGTTCCGTTCGATCTAATTCTCCTGATGCTGCCTCTACAGGATCAAACAATATTTCAGTTGGGTAGGGACTAATTCCGCCGGGAGGAGCTTTGACAAACAGGCCCGCAAACGATTCCAGGATGCTAATAGCTGTTTGGTTTGAGATAAAGCCCTCTGCCTCCAGAATTTTGACGTCATTTCTGATGTCAACGCATCTGCCCGGATACCAGCCGGATCGTCGCAAGTACATCGAAAACCGTTCGCTAATATCACCAGTTTTTATCATGGAAAATATGAATTATCTTTATATGAATAAAAAGAAAAGGGGACATCCAGGCTTTCTAGATTATTCGTGGAAATCTTGATGCCCCCTTTTGGATACCCGGTTACCCGATGCTCAATCGGCGGTCGAATGGTCAGATTGATTCGGACTCGACCGTCTTCAATCCTTGACCTCGAAGATTGCCTCGATCTCGACGGCCATTCCGTTGGGGAGGGCGGCGACCCCGAAGGCGCTTCGGGCGGCTTTTCCGGATTCACCGAAGACTTCGACCATCAGGTCGGAGAAGCCGTTGATGACCTTGGGATGGTCGATGAAGTCGGGCGCGCTGTTGACCAGGCCGAGCACCTTGATCAGTCGGACGACCTTGTCGAGCGAACCGAGGTTGGAACGGACCGTCGCCAGGATCGCCAGACCGGTCTGCTTCGCGGCGGCCTTGCCGGCCTCAATGTCGAGCCCGGCTCCGAGGCGGCCGAGATGGAGAGTTCCGTCGGGGTTGAGCGGACCGTGGCCCGAGACGTAGAGCAGGTCGCCGTGGCGAACCGCCGAGACATAGGTGGCGATCGGCTTGGGAGCCGGGGGCAAGGTCAGTTTCAACTCGGTCAGGCGGGCTTCGGCACCCATGGCTCGGTCGTCCTTCGCATTCGGTTGAGTCTTCAAGTCATGATTCCGGGGGCAAATGACCGTAACTCAGGTCCCCGTCGAAATCAACCACCCGGAGTCGAGCCCGCTGATAAACGGGGCATTCGGATGTGCCCGAATTTTCTTGGGATAGTCAGCCGGAGTCGATAACGCGACCAAGCCGCCCCAGGCGAAAAATGTAGAGAGCATGGTTGCGTCGCGGAGAGATCCGGTCACGCAGCGGCTTCTCCGCGACGCAACCATTTTTCCCTCTTGGTTTTCGGGCAATTCTCACGCCCCAGGCACGACCAGGACTAAGGAATTAATGGGCTTTTCGTAAGTGCCTGTGGTCATGAGAATTGCGACGACAACCATAC
>JAJYCH010000577.1 GCA_021778575.1 Planctomycetota bacterium | reverse complement strand
CCCCCGAGCCAGATCGGCCGGCAACTGCCCACGTTCGTTCGAGTCCATCGCGGTCCCTCCAGAGTAGGACCGCAAGCCTAACAGATCAACCAAAACGATTCAGGCACGCTTGCCGGAAGGACACCCTGAACATCGAGCAGGCAGCCCGCTATTTGAGGAAAAGTCCGAAGGCCATCTACGGGCTGATCGAGCGGGGGAGACTCAAGAAGTTGCCGGGATCTTACGTTTGTTTGTTTACAAGAGAATTGCTCGACAAATTCCTACAAGCGGAGACAACCAATGCTCGAAGTGTGCGTTCTGGCCGACGGAAGAAGGGTTAAATTCTCTCTGAAGCGACGTGATCGTGATCCTTTCTTCCTTGTCTGTTTCAAGGGGCCGGACGGGAAGCGGAAGGAGAAATCAACCGATGAGACCAGCAAACGACGAGCTTCCGAGTCTGCGACGGTCATCATTCACAATGAATTTCACCCTCATGCCATCGTCGAGAATCTTCCCTGGGCCGACGCCATCAAGCTGATGATCGAGCACATGAAAGGGGAGAACCTTCGTCCTAATACGATCTCCACCTACGAGACCGTCCTTACAACGCTCAGAAAGGTTTGTCCCAAATCAGTTGGGCCTTCCTCTATTACTCCGGCAATAGCCGAGCAATATAAACTCGCTCGTCTCAAGACGTGCAAACCGTACACGGTACGGGGCGACATCAACGAGTTGTCGATCATTTTCGGTAAATGGTTTGGCGAGACGCTCAAGATCCTGGCGACAAACCCCTTCGCCGAGGTCGTTCCGCCGAAGGTTGACAAGCTGGAACCCCGGCTCGTCAGTGCCTCCGAACACGGGCTTTTCCTAGCTTGGCTATCGAAGGGATGGTCCGAGTGGCGGATGCCACTCCTGTTCTTGGAGGTCAAGGCGACGATCGGGTGTCGGATTTTCGAACTCGCCAGCCTTCCTACGGCTAACTTGGAGGAAGGGCGAGTCATGTTCGAGGCGACGACGGCGAAGGGCCGAAAAACTCGACGCAGTAAGCTGCCCGTAGCTCTGTATGAGGAATTACGGGTTGTCGCAGGGCCGACTTACGTCTGGGAGCGCTTCCCCGAGCAACTCAGGGAGATTTACGTCCGGCGGGGACGACCCAACATCGCCAAGTGTGTCGGTGACTTCGATCCCAAGCGGATGGTCAATTGGTTCCAGGACCGACTTGTGGACTACCGCAAGGCTAATCCCAGTGCTCGAAGATACAAGCTGCACAACCTTCGAGGCACTGCAATGTCCAGGGCGAAGGAGGCAGGCGTAGCCTATGACGCAGCCGCCATCGCCTTCGGCTGCCACCCCGAAACAATGAGGGCGCATTACGTCAAGTTGGACGAGACAGCCATCGCCGATTCGGTGATGGATTCGATCCACCAGAAAAAGTAGGGAGGAAGTGGGGAGATTCGGGTGGACTCTTCCCGAGAAATTTCGTTAAATAGCTATCAGTAAAGAACTTTAGACGATACAACAAGAGTGCGTGCTTCGGATTTAGGTTCCTGTGCCGCAAGGCGTGAGGGTTCAAGTCCCTCCTCTCGCATCGCATTCCGCCCAACCGGCTGGGCTTCGTGGTTTTCGAGGATGGGGTGTTCCGGTGATTTCTCGGCTCCAGGATGGTCGGTCGGTCGTGGCGAAAGCCCACCGCAAGGCCCAGGCTCAGGTTCGTGAAGCGATCAGACTTCTCGAAGCCTCAACTTTCCCCGCCAGCGACGAACTTGTTCACACTGTGCGAAAACGGATCAAGAAAGCTCGGGCTCTCGTCCCGATTCTGAGAGAATCGCTGGGCAAGAAACGAACCCTCAAGGTCGACCACAGCCTCCGAGACGCAGCCCGCCCGCTTTCCGAGTCGCGCGACGCCGCGGCGCTTCTCAAGATCCTTGATGAACTCGAAGAACGCTTCCTGGGATTTGTTCCCTCCGAGGCCTTCGCCAGCGCCCGGGCAAACTTGCTCGAATCGGCGGCCGAGATCTCCCGGAAAGTGCTCGACGAAGACTCCTCCTTCGAAACCACCACGAAACTCCTCCGATCGGCCGACCGCCGGCTCGATCGGTGGGAAATTGACGACAACCAGGCCAGGCCGCTGACGGCGATCGAACGTTCCTACCGCCGGACTCGGAACGCTGACAAGATTGCCCGAAAAGATCCGTCGAGCGAGAATCTACACACGCTTCGCAAGCGGGCCAAGGCACTCCGGACCCAGCTCGGCCTTCTGGGCGACGGTCCGGCCAATCCCACCGGTCGCCTCCGTCTCCGGCTCGGGCTTCTCGCGAGAGAACTGGGCGAGCGGCACGACCTCGACAACCTTCGCGCGGTTCTCGAAAAGTCCCAAGCCGCCGAGCCAATCCTGAAGGTGATCGACTGGCGCCGGATCGACCTCCAGCGGGGCAGCCTGCAACGGTCAGCCGTGATCTTCCGGATTCGGCCCAGGGCGTTTGGCAAGTCGTTGCGGCGGAAGTCCCGTCCGATCAACGACGACTGAGAACCGACTCGCGACTCTCCGGCTCGAAATTTGCTAGCTGATCTTTTCATGCCGTCAATGGCACCGGAGTGTCCAACTCGGAACTCCGTTGAATCCCGTCTCCCAGGAGTTCGAGCCGATGGCAGCCAAGACCAAGTCGAAAACCCGCGAGTTCTCCACGCACATCGACATTCCGGCCGACAAGCGCGCTCCCTTGATCGAGATGCTCAACCAGAATCTGGCGGATACGTTTGATCTCTACTCGCAGGTCAAGCAGGCCCACTGGAATGTGAAGGGGAAGGATTTCTACCAGCTCCACCTCCTGTTTGACGAGATCGCCGGCGAGATCGAGCCGTTCGTCGACCTGCTTGCCGAGCGGGCCACGCTTCTCGGGGGTTATGCCACGGGAACCGCGCGGATGGCCGCCGAACATTCCGCCCTGCCCGAATATCCCACCGAAGCCACCGAAGGCCGCCAGCATCTCGAAGCCCTGGTGGAACGGTTCGGGATCTACTGCGCCAGGATTCGCCAGGCCATCGACGATTCCGACGATCTGGGCGATCCCTCGACCGCTGACCTCTACACCGAGATCTCACGGGTTGCCGACAAGCGCCTCTGGTTCCTCGAAGCCCATATCCAGACCGAAGAGTAAGCACGATCGGCGGTGTCGGGCATGGATGAGTGAGGGTGTTTACCCGGCGAAACTTCGAGTCGTCTCGCCGGGTAAAGCGGGAGAAGGTAGACTCTCAAGGCGGGAAGTCTTCTGACCCCCCTCGACACCCCTCTCTCCCGGAGTCGGGAATCATGCTTCGTTCGACACTCCGACCCCTGGCCTGCCTGCTGATCCTGGCTGGGCTTGCCTCCTCGACTCTTGCCGATTCCCGGACCATCGCCCGCTCGGGCAAGGGGTTCCTCGAAGAGGTGAACGGCACCCGTGTCCTTCATCTCAAGGGCACCCCTCGCGAGATGGGCTTGCAGCACGGCACGCTTCTGAAGGCCGATATCGTCGAAGAGATCCGCTTCCTGTTCGAGGTCAAGGCCAAGGAATTCAAGCCGGAATTGCTCGGCGTCAAGGTTCCGCTCGACGCCCGTCGCTTGATCCTCTCGATCGCGCAACTTCAGCGCAAACATACGCCGGCTCGCTTCTATGACGAACTTCAGGGGATCGCCGACGGAGCCGGCCTTCCCGTCGACGACGTGATCGCCGCCAACTTTATTCCCGAGATGTTCCACTGCTCGGGCTTCGCGCTCAGCGGCTCGGCCACGAAGGACGGCACGCTCTATCACGGGCGGATTCTCGATTACGGCTGCGACTGGAAGCTCCAGGACCACGCCATCCTGGTCATCGCCGAACCTGAGGGAGCGATTCCGTTCCTGAACGTGACCTACGCCGGGTTCATCGGCAGCGTCACCGGGATGAACGCGAAGAAGATCTCCATCGGCGAGCTGGGCGGCGGCGGCCAGGGGCACTGGGACGGCGTGCCGATGTCGATGCTCG
>JAJYCH010000576.1 GCA_021778575.1 Planctomycetota bacterium | reverse complement strand
CTCGCACCGGACGAGACGACTGAGATGAGCAAGTACGTCAAAGAAATGATGATGGACCAGCTCAAGACCGAGCTGGACGGCGATAAGTCGGTCCTGATCCTTGATCTCAAGGGTCTGGACGCGATCACGGAATATCAATTTCGTCGCGATCTCCGCAAGAAGTCGATCAAGATGCGTGTCTTGCGGAACACGCTGGCGCGTCGAGTCTTCGAAGACATGGGGATCGGCGGTCTCTCACGCTATCTGGAAGGCCCGAGCGTGGCCGTCTGGGGTGGCGCGGGGGTGGCCGAGCTTGCCAAGGAGATCTCGGACCAGGTCAAGAAGCTGAAGAAGCCGGCGATCAAGGGGGGGTCGGTCGATGGCACGGTGATCGGCCCGGAACAGGTCGAGGACATCACCAAGCTACCGAGCCGCGAGGCCCTGATCGGTCGGGTGGTCAGCCTGGCGTTGAGCCCGGTGACCCGGGTCGTCAGCCTGGCCAACGCTCCGGCCAGCGGTTTGCTCGGCCAGCTCAAGACCATGTCCGAAGGGGCTCCCGCCGCCGATGGCGAAGGGGAACCCGCGACGGATGCTCCCACCCCGGAAGAGGCCTGATCGGCCACTCCGGATCACAGATATTTGAGAATTGATCGGTTCCGACAGTTTTTCTCGGGTACTTCGTAAAGTATCCAACTTCACACAACCCCCCTGCGACCAGTCGCATGGGTTCCTTTTGAAAAGGATCGGATTGAAACATGGCCACCGCCGAAACGACCTCGTTCGCTGACAACATCAAGACCCTGGGCGAGTCGATCGTCAAGTTGACCGTCCTCGAAGCCAAGGCGCTGGGTGATTACCTGGAAGTCGTCCACGGGATCAAGCCCGCCGCCGTCGCCGGCCCGGCCGTCGCTGCTGCTCCGGTCGAAGCCGCCGCTCCGAAAGAAGAGCAGACCGAGTTCGACGTGATCCTCGAGGCGTTCGACGCCGCCAAGAAGATCGGGATCATCAAGGTTGTTCGTGCCGCCACCGGCCTGGGCCTGAAAGAGGCCAAGGACGCTGTCGAGGCCGCCCCGAAGGCGATCAAGACCGGTGTCTCGAAGGACGACGCCGCCAAGCTCAAGAAAGAGCTGGAAGAGGCTGGCGCCACCGTCAAGGTCAAGTGATCGAGCGGCCCGGTTCCGGCCGGGCCACCGATGCGATATTTTACGCGGTGAGGGGCGTGAACGACTCGCGCCCCGGCTTTACTTGAGGTCTCAAGGCGGCTTCTGGTTTGGTGACGAATCGAGGCAAGCCCCCCGTCTCCTTGGCATCATCCGCCCCGGCTCCGACCGTTTCCGTCGGCGTCGGGGTGTTTCGCCGCGCGGCGTCGGGGTCCGTCCCACCTCCCCATTCTTGATCCCGCAGCTTTGCCCGGTTCGTTGCCGATCCCCGGACTCATCGAAAACGACCGGTTGCCGGCGCCTTTCCATCTCCCTCTGAGGAGCGTTTTTTCATGGCCACTGCCAGCACCGTGCGGCGCATCACCCCCGAAGTGCAGCGAAACTTTGGCAAGATCTACGACGTCCACCCGGTTCCCGACCTGACCGAGATCCAGACCCGGAGCTACGAGCGGTTCCTCCAGGCCGATCTTCCGTCGGAGGAGCGGGACGACGCCGGACTGGAAGGGGTCTTCCGCGAAATCTTCCCGATCGAGAGCTATGACAAGACGCTCAAGCTGGAATACATCAAATTCGACCTGGGCAAACCGCGTTATGAACCCGACGAATGCCGCCAGCTCCGACTGAGCTACGGTCGTCCGCTCCATGTCTGGCTCCGGCTCAACAAGGGCGAGACCGCCCTCGAAGAGTCGGTCTACCTGGGTGACATGCCGATCATGATCGGCGGCGGCGAGTTCATCATCAACGGCGCCGAGCGTGTGGTCGTCAGCCAGCTCCACCGGAGCCCGGGCGTCGACTTCGTCGTGGACATCGAGGCCGGCGACAAGAAACTGCACGCCTGCCGGGTCATCCCCGAACGCGGAAGCTGGATCGAGCTTCAGGTCACGAAGAAGGACACGCTCGGCGTCCGGATCGACCAGTCGGGCAAGTTCTCGGCGATGACGCTGCTTCGGGCCATGAGCCCGCAGTTCTCATCCGACGACGCGATCCTCCAGTCGTTCTACGAGTCCGAGGACATCGACACCGACAAGGACGGCGCCGCGGCGCTCCTTGAAGGGCGAATCGCCTGCGGCGACGTCGTCGACCCGAACACTGGCGAAGTTCTGATCGACAGCGGCTCGACGATCTCGAAGATCACCGCCCAGGTTCTGGCCGACGCCAAGATCGGCGTGATCACCGTTTTGAAGGACGCGAAGGATCTCTTGATCCTTCAGTCGCTCCAGGAAGACCCGACCACCGACCACGAGAGCGCCCTGCTCCGGATCTACCAGCGGCTCCGACCGGGTAACCCGCCCCAGCTCGAGAAGGCCAAGGAACTGTTCCACGAGAAGTTCTTCGATACCAACCGCTATCGACTGGGCAAGGTCGGCCGGTTCCGGATCAACCGGAAGTTCAATCAGAACGTGCCCGACGACCAGATGACGCTCGACCCGCTCGACTACGTCAACGCGATTCGCTACATCCTGAATCTCCGCAAGGGGAAAGGGCATGTGGACGATATCGACCACCTGGGTAATCGTCGGCTCCGGACGATCGATGAGCTGGCCGCCGACGAGCTTCGCAAGGGGTTCCTGAAGCTCCGCCGGACCGTTCAGGAACGGATGAGCCTGAAGGACGCGGAGGACATCACCCCGCGGAGCCTGATCAATCCCAAGTCGATCAGCGCGGCGATCGAATACTTCTTCGGTCGGGGTGAACTGTCGCAGGTTGTCGACCAGACGAACCCACTGGCTCAGCTCACGCACGAGCGTCGGCTTTCGGCGCTCGGGCCGGGCGGCTTGAACCGGAAGCGTGCCGGGTTCGAGGTCCGCGACGTCCATATCTCGCACTACGGCCGGATCTGTCCGATCGAGACTCCGGAAGGGACGAACATCGGCCTGATCAGCTCGCTGGGGATTTACGGCGGAGTCGATGAGTACGGCTTCCTCGTCACCCCCTACCGCGAGATCAAGGACGGCTTCCGGACCGATCACGTTGTCTGGATGCGGGCCGACGAAGAGTCGGAAGCTTACCTTGCTCCGGCCGATGCTCCGGTTGACGACGAAGGTAAGTTGAAGGGGCCGCAGGTCATCGCGCGGTACCAGACCGACTTCCACACGATCCCGACCGAGCAGGTTCAGTTCCAGGACATCTCGCCGAAGCAGATGGTAGGTGTTTCGGCCGGGTTGATCCCGTTCCTCGAGCATGACGACGCCAATCGGGCGCTCATGGGCTCGAACATGCAACGTCAGGCGGTCCCGCTGCTGGTGGCCGAGCCGCCGATCGTGGCGACCGGTCTGGAACGGGCCGTGGCGATGAACTCGGGGATGATCGTCAAGGCTCCGCACGACGCGACGGTGACCTACGTCGACGCCACGCGGATCATCCTTGACCACAACATCATCTACAAGCTTCGGAAGTATGTCGGCTTGAACGAGCGGACCTGCTTGAACCAGAAGCCGGTGGTCTCGCCCGGTCAAGTGGTCAAGAAGGGGGAGATCCTGGCCGACGGCGCGGCGACCTACAAGGGAGAGCTGGCGCTGGGCCGGAACGTCCTGGTCGGCTTCATGGCCTGGGACGGCTATAACTTCGAGGACGCGATCATCCTCTCCGAACGAATCGTGAAGGAGGACGTTTACACGTCCATCCACATCGAGGAGTTCGAGATCGAGATCCGCGAGACCAAGCTCGGGCGTGAGGAGTTCACCAAGGACATCCCCAACGTCTCCGAGAAGGCGCTCCGGAACCTCGACGAGAATGGAATCGTCCGGATCGGAACCTATGTCAAGCCGGGCGATATCCTGGTCGGCAAGGTCGCTCCGAAGTCAAAGAGCGAGCTGACTCCCGAGGAGAAGCTGCTGCACGCGATCTTCGGCCGGGCGG
>JAJYCH010000010.1 GCA_021778575.1 Planctomycetota bacterium | reverse complement strand
CACGATTCTGCCCGAACTGGGATCAACGGTTGTCAGTTTGCCGGGCAACCTCGACCTGGCGGCCGACCCGGGCGCCGTGCATTATTACGCGCTGACCCTGGCTTCCGGGCACTACTGGAGCCTCGGGCTGGCGATCAACGCGCAAAGCCTGGGCAGCCCGTTGAAGACGACTCTCGCATTGTTCAACGCTCAGGGAAGTCTGATCGCGACCACGAGCACCGGGCTGCAAAACGATCCGGGCGACCCGTTTCTGTTTCAGGGGCTCGGCCCAGGCACTTATTACGTGGGGGTCTCGGCCCGAGGCAACGTTCCTCAGGCGGACGGCAGTTACGACCCGTCCAGTTCGGCCATCCAGAACCTGGGAGCGAGCGGCAGCGGTGGAAACTACCAGCTCCAGGTGGTCGCCGATCCGGCCGACCAGCCGATCCAGATTCTCGGCGCTCAGCTTGACCACGCCGATCCGTTTTCGAGTCTTCCGACCGGTCTGACTCTGCAATTCTCGGGAGCCCTGCAACTCGCCGGCCTGGAACAGCCTGACGTCCCGCCGCTGGTTCTGGTCGATCAGAATGGCCAGAACTGGGGAGTGACTCCGGTCGGTTATAACCCGACGCTGGGCCAGCTGACGATCGTGTTCAACCAGGCCTTGCCAGAGGGAACTTACACCCTCCGACTCACCGGCCCAAATTCCCTTCTCGACCTGGCCAACAAAATCCCGATGGCGATCGGTCTTCCTTCCGGATCGCTCGCCCGGTTCGTCGTTGGGCCGAATCCGCCCCTGGCAACTGGCGATCTCGGGCCGCTGTTTCCCGGAGCCCAGCATTCGACCTCAAGCTTGACGTCGAATGTCTCTATCGGTGCTCAGTCGAGCCTCAGTCGGCGGATCGAGGTGATCGAGCCCGGCGTTTATTCGATCGAGGGGATCAACCCCGCCAGCGGAATCGGCTTTACGCTCTCCGACGCGTCAGGCAAGCTTCTCGTCAGCGGACCGATCGCTTCCGCCAGCGGAACGACCGACGTTACGCTCACTGCCGGAGTCTATACGCTGACGTTGACCAACCCCACGGGTCAGTCCGTCGAATTCCCGCTAACGATCTTGCACAAGGAAATGGTTTTCTCGGAACTGATGGAAGGTGGGATTGCTCAGGGCGCCGCGCTCAGCCTCCGACTGGTCACGCCGCAGGCGAATTTCGGAGCGGTTCCGGACTCCTACCTCGGGAGCCCCTTGCCCAGTCTATCCGGGTCAACTGGTCCCAGCCCCACCACCATTTCGGTCGGGGCATCCACGGCCGCTGAATCGCCGACAGTCGCCGCGGGGCTGGGTCCGGCGATCTCGGGGCTGAGCGCGGATCTCGGGCTGCTCTTCAGTTTGGGACCTGTGGGGCTGCCGTCGTCGCAAACCAATCAGATCAGCGTGGTTGGCTCCACGGTAGGTCTTGGATCGCTCGCGCTCGCCTCGAACTCGACTGGTCTGACACCCGGATTGATTGGAATTCCCGAGGCGAACGTGGCTCGTGTCCGCTCGGAGGGACGAGGACGCTGGTCCTCCGAACGGGAAGTTCCCGAAGAGATTATCGAGTCGGACCCGGCGGCCGAGAATCAGCGAATCTCGACCACGGACGCTGGGTTACTGGCCGGAAACCCACAAAGTCGACTGGCGGATGACAGATCGCTCGAAGCGGCCGACTGGGTCGGCCGAGTGACGACGAAACTGGTCGGCTGGTTCGGACCGGCGGAGAACGCGACTCCCTCCCCGGTCGAGACCCATTCAACTCCCCCGGTCCTGGCCACAAGATCGGCCGAGGAAACGGAAGCCGCAATGGAACCGACGGTCGAGACCGCTTCGTTCGCCTCACCGATTGGCGTCGGGGCCGTCCTGGCGATGTTCCTGTTCCGCTTCCGGAAAACCTGGCATTTCCGGCCGACCAGCCCGAAGGCTCGCCCATCTCAAACCCAGGGACTTTCGCCACAACGCTCGGTTTATTGCGGACTCCATCAACGAACTCGTGAAAACCGAGTCGCTCGCTGATTTCATCGATTCCCAACGGATAACTCGATAGCTCACCGTTCGCCACCTTGATAAGCGGACGGTGGGCCTTGTTCTTTGAGCAATGTCGCTAGTTTTAGCGATTCCGATACGGTTCGCCCACGCCTGTCAGCAACCAATGAGGCGCGGCGTCCGTCACTTCGATGAACCGCAGGATGACATCGGCGGGAATCGTACACCCTTCCTCATAATTAATCCAGGTTCTGAACGGCACGCCGAGTTGCTCTGCCAGCAGCGGGCCGCCAAGATTTCCAAACAATTGAATTCGGACGGTTCGGACTCGACTGGCCAGATCAAGCTTGATTGACTGCCAGTGTGATTGCTGAGAAGTCGGACCCATCAGTTTATCCGTGACTCATAAGAGAAGAGACGAAAAAACCAGTATCCCGGGAGAGTGGATTGCCGGTTAATCAGGACGAGTCAGGCGCGGAAATCCGGTCGGGAAGCGTCGTTGCGTAACCGTGATCGGAACGTCACGCATCCAGAGACATCCTAGTCGATTTTATCCTGGTCGCCATTAGCTGTCCATCAACCCTTACGTTTACGAGGGCAACTGTAAACTCATGGAATCAAATCAGTCGTTGACAATCCTGCTCCAGGTGGTCGCGGTGAGCTGATCCCGGCAATCCCGAAAGTCGATGGGCAACGCCCGACGAGCGGACCGGTCGTTACCATCGGCGAGCCAGCCCGAGAGGGTTTGGTCGTCGAGGATTGGCGTGTGATCCAGCAACGAGACCGCCGCGAATCCAACGAATAATCAGTCTATATTAGACAGATCACGGCGAAGTGCTTGTCGCCCAGGCGAGAGATAACCGTCAAACGGTTCCGAGAGATCCCGAGCGCTTGCTCTCTGGTAACGAGTGTTGCCGACGGCCAGGCACTCGCGTCATTCGTCACTTGATGACGGCTTGGAATGCTTTTGAAGAAAAAAGAAAAAAGAATGTCGCGGTCATCTTCGGAATGCGGTCATCAGTCCATACGGGCAATGGTTGAGAGCGAATGGTCTCGGAAAACACGAGAAATTCGCAATGTCGCAAGCAGCCACAACGAGATTGTCGTGATCCATTCACAAGACGCCATTGAAAAAATTGCTCTCAGGATCAAGCAGTCGTATTGCCGAAAGAATCCGCACTGGAATTCGGTGGGCACGACGTCAGGCGTCTGGGAATCCGCGGCAACCCGACTGATGCAAGCATCAACCGGTAAGCTGTCACTTCCTATCGACCCTGAATTGTATGTTGCTGTCCAGAGTCAGACGCGGAACATCCCCGATCCCTGGTCGGAACTGACTCAACATCGGTCGTTGGTTCGTTATCGGCGGGCTCTGAAACGCATCGTCCGCCTGCTTCGCAAGGAGCTTGCCTCGGAGATCACCCGAGTCGAGTGCCGGATCCTTAGAGGCGTTGAGATCGATCGCGTGCTTGAAACCGAGGGTGGCCGGATCTCCCCACTCGCTTGTTACATCCTTTCGCATCGAGCGGGGCGGTACGACCTCTCGATGCAACATCGTTCGGCAGCGCTCCATCAACATCGCTCCTGTCCGCTCTATCGACTGGCGACTCGATCCCTCTTGCCTGGCCATGCCTACCCTGCCATCGATCTCCTGACCGAATCGACCCCTGTCGACCAGGAAGTCGCTGTCTTCAGCCGGAATTAATCGTTGGACCACTGCGGGCTTGATGCAATGAGCCCCAGTGTGTTCGACCCATCTCGCCATCGAGCTTTGGGGTTACCCTCGCGGTGAGAGGGCTGACCCACTTCAGACCGTTCGCTCGAGAACTGAAGAAGGTTCCGAGTTTTCTTATCCCCCCAATAGAGGACTTAGACCATGCGCGCGCGTCGTTTTCAGCCCTGGACGGAAGTCCTTGACATTCGCGTTGTTCCGTCTGATACCGGTGTTGTCCCGGTCGTCGCGTCAGTTCCGGCGTCAACCTCGGGAAACGTGATCCAGGATACGGCTGACGGCTGGTGGCCTGGCGACGACCTGGCTGTCGATTACGGCTGGGTGAGCCCAGGAACCCCGCCGCCGGCAAATACCGATCCGACGGTCCCACCAGAGATCGATCCGCTGGATCCGAACCTCACCACCCCTGCCACGTCAACAACCGGGGCGGCCTCACCCGCATGATCGCACGCACGCAATAACTGTGGAATCATCAATCAAGGTTTTCTGGAGAATACTTGAGATGAATGGATGACAGACGGCGGACTCGATGGAATTCCTGTCGAGGATTCTGATCAGTTCTGCCGCTTCGTTCAAGAAAATCAAAAATAAGCGCTGTTTCCCCGCCCGATTCGTCGCTAAAATGACAAATCGAGGTGTGGGATTTTGCGCGACCGTTCCTTTCACGCCTTAGATGCGGAGTGAGACGGATCGTGCAATCTGCCCGTTCCTTGATCGGGAGATTGCCATCATGATGTCGAATCCGGACTCAGCACCTCAATACTCCCCCGAATTGATCCAGCGTGCGCGATCGGGTGATCAAGCGGCCTGGGAAATCTTGTTCAACGAATGCTATCCGAAGATTGTCCGGGTCATTCGACGGCGGATGAGCAAGTCGCTGCGCAAACATTACGACTCAACCGATATCGCCAACGAGGTCATGAAAAGCCTGGCGGCGAAATTCAACGATCTTGATTTTTCGTCGATCAACGGACTTCGTGCTTTCCTGATCAATGCGGCCCAGCAAAAAATGGTCGACGGATACCGGCGCTGCCATGCTCAAAAGCGCGATCTCGCCCGGGATCGCCAGATCTCCAGCGGAGAGGTGATGCACTGGGAACCGATTGATCGATCACCCACCCCCAGCCAGCTCGCCGTCGCGACGGAAGGGGAGGAGATCTTGCTGGATGGCCAGACCGGCAAGTATCGGACCGTCATCGAAATGAAATTGCAGGGGCTGAGCAATGCTGACGTCGCGCATTCCACGGGATGGCACATCCGCAAGATCGAACGATTTCTCCAGAATCTCCGGGGCACCTGGCGCTTTTGATCTGGAGGGACGCGAATGCCGAATCTCGTCTCGATCTCTCCGAGCCGAACATCCAGCCGCAAGCAAGAACGTGCCCTCAGAGCCTTCGAGGCCCAGGCGGGACAGGGCGAAGCCAAGCTCGCAACGTTCTGGCTGAGCTGGAAACGTCGCCATTCCGCTTCCGTTTCCACCCTTGTCACACTCATCAAGCGTGACATTGAAGCTCGTTATGAGGCCGGCGAACGTCCAAGAGTTGCCGACTATATCGATCGCTTTCCTGAACTCAAGGCCGATAGCTCCAAAGTCGTCAGCCTGATCTATGAAGAGTTCTGTCTGCGTGATGAGTTTGATGGAGCACCCGATTCCACAGATTTTTGCCAAGGCTATCACGCCTGGGGAGACTCCGTTCGCTCTCAGCTCGCCTATCATCAAGATTTGAACCAGTTGATGAGGTCGGATCGGGCGGTTCAAAATTTCCCCGAAGTTGGCGAGAAGTTTGACAGATACACCTTGAATCAAGTCCTCGGAACCGGCGCGGCGGCCCGCGTTTATCGGGCGACCGAAGCGGAACTTGACCGAGAAATCGTTCTGAAGGTCTCCGAAGCTTTCGGTCACGAGCCGGCCATCCTTGCCAGGCTAGACCATCGCAATATCGTTCCGATCCTTCATTTCGCGCGCTCCGAGTCGGGGCAACGCGGAATCTGCATGCCGTATCGCCCGGGGATCACGCTCGAAGAGTTGATCCGTCGACTTGGACATCGCCCACCGCCGTCAAAGGCCGTCGATCTCTGGAAGCTCATCCATTCAACCGCCGAGACCGCTGTCGCGCCACTCGCCGAATCCTGTCCCGGATGGGACGGGTTCCCGATGGAGGGAAGCTTTTCGGAAGCGATCGCCTGGATTGGACTGGCATTACTCGACGCACTGAAATATCTCCACGAGCACGACATTCTCCACCGCGATATTAAACCGGCTAACATTCTTCTGGCATTTCGCGAAGGACCGCAGTTACTCGACTTCAATCTGGCAAAAGGCCCCGCGCGAGCCGAGGCCATCTCCGCTTCGATGAGGGGGGGCACACTTCCCTACATGGCCCCGGAACATCTCCATGCTTTTCTCGAGATCTCTGGTTGGGAGCATGTGGAAAACCAGGCGGATCTTTACTCGCTCGGCCTGGTCCTTCGCGAGTTACTTACCGGAGATCCACCGGATTTACCGGAACCAGGGACTTCCTTGCAGCGGTCGATCCAGGGTCTGATCTTTCGTCGAGCCGAGCCGTGGGTACCCACTCGCTCGATCAACCCGCTGATCCCACCTTCGTTGGATTCGATTCTCGAAAAGTGCCTCGCTTTCGAGCCGGAGAATCGTTACCCAACGGCTCACCAGCTCGCGGCAGATTTGCGCTGTTTTCTTGAGCGTCTTCCCCTCCTCCACGCCGATAACGCATCGAGCGCCGAACGTGGGTCGAACTGGATTTTTCGCAATCGTCTGCTCGTCAAGGTACTGGGACCGACAATTCTGATTGGCGCGGGTTTGCTCTGGCTGAGTCGTCCTCAACCGATTCCCGAACGGTCGGACTTCCTCAAGGCTGAAGCTCAACTGAACTCGACCGACTCACGTGAATGGGAAAAAGCGCGTCAGACCTTTGACAGGCTCCATAAAGAGTATCCTGGATCAGCCTGGCCATCGATCCTCCTGGCAATGACTCTCGAAAAATATGATCCGAGGAAGATCGAAGAAGCCAACATACTGACGAGAAACTCATTCGAGCTTCCGGACGCGGAAGACGTTTATCTCTCTCTACTGAAAAAAGAACCGAACTCCTGCGCGCTACTGACCAAGTACGGGTTGCTCCTGATCCGTCAGGGACGTAGCCAGGAAGCAAGAATTCAGCTCGACCACGCCTTGCTTCGCGATCCCGACCAGATCACGGCTCTGAGCGCGCGGATCGGTCTTGAGAAGACCTTGGGTAACCATACGGCCGTGGTCGAACAATCGATCAAACTCATCGAGCTCGCGGTCAAGAACCAGCTCAATCCCGAGAGTCTTTATCTCTTTCGTTACCGAATGATCGCGAGCTTGGCCCTGCTGGTCGACAAGAAGATTGCCAACCTGACAATTCCAGAAGAGCGCCAGGAACTGGATCGATACCTCAATCTCATTGAGTCGACGGTCGCCGACATGATAGATGACCGGAAGTATTCAAAGAATCCCAAGAATGATCAGAATCACGAACAGGTCATGTTATTTCATCAATTCTATGTGATCTCGTGCCGAGGAAAGCTCGCTCTCGACAGTCACGACCCGCTTCGAGCCAGGGACTTTCTCGATCAAGCCACGACCGGTTTCCGAGTCATGCTGGCCAACCTGTCTCCCAAGATTGACCCATCCGGAAGATACCAGATCAGAATCCGTGAGCAGCAAGCGATTCTTGAGAAGCGCCTCGATGAACTCGCACGGCTTCAGCGCGACATGCTCAGCCCAAATTGATCCTTTTCACTCCAGTCGTGTCCGCGATCCCGCGATTCCAAAACCCTTCGACGCGTTATCGATCCGTCGTTCTCCAAGGCAGAATCTCACCATAATTATTCGTCAAGACAGGAAACACAAACAACCGCGCTGGGCGGTTAGTTCGCGTCGTCTGAAGAGAGAGCGACGAAACGCCGAGTTGGAGGGATCGAAACTTCCGACCAACTTGGCGTAAGTCGTGAATACCGAAGGTGGGACTTGAACCCACACGGGTGTTACCCCACCGGATTTTGAGTCCGGCGCGTCTGCCATTCCGCCACTTCGGCTCGCTCTTAAGACCACATGAGTTTACGACGGACTGGCGTCGTGTCAACCCTCTCGAACCGGTTCGAACCCATTGACTCTATTTTCGAGGGTCCAAATCAAGGTGAAGACCGGGCCGCCGACGCGTTGAATCCGGGTCCTCGGAGGATCTGGCCAGGTAGCGCACCAGTATGTTTACCGCCACGAACCACGACGACTCCGTTGACCAGCACTTCGCGAACTCCGACTGAAGTTTGATGAGGCGCCTCATACGTGGCCTTGTCGTTGATCGTTCGCGGGTCGAAGACCACGATATCGGCGTGGAATCCGGGCTTGAGCAATCCCCGATCCCGGATCGAGAGTCGGTTGGCCACCGCCGAGGTCATCTTACGAATGGCGTCCTCCAGCGTCAGGACGCCTTCGTCGCGAACGTACTTCCCCAGAATTCGGGTAAACGTCCCGTAGGACCGGGGATGGACCAGTTTCTCGTCATGTTCGGGATCATGGCCGGAAGCATCGGTACCGAACTTGATCCAGGGCTGGCGGAGCTGTAGTTTGAGGTTCTCCTCGCTCATCAGGAAGTAGATCGTGTCGATCCGCTGTCGTTCGGTCACGAGCAGCTCGATCATCGTTTCCTCCCACGATTTGCCCTCCAGCCTCGCGATCTCGCCAAGCCTTCGACCGGCGTATTTTCGGGTCCGATCCTTGACCAGGCCCAGAACGAGAATCCCGTCCGGCCCGGCCAGTTCGCCGAGATTCTCATACGGGACCCGGGGGTGGCGGATCTCCGCCAGGATCGCCGCGCGGGCTTTCGGGTCGTTCAGATTGTCCAGGAGCTTGCCGTCTTCCGAGGCCGACGGTGGAAGGCAGGCCGTCAGACCGGTCCCGGCGGCCGTGTAGGGATACATGTCCGCGCCGATATCGAGACCGGTTGCCCGCGCCTGGTTGATCTTGTCGATCGCCAGCCGGGCCTTGTCCCAGTTCCGCTGGCCGGCGGCTTTCAGGTGGTAAATCTCGACGGGCACTCCCCCTTCGCGGCCGATCCGGATGGCCTCGTCGATCGCTTCGAGAAGCTGGTCGGCCTCGGATCGGAGGTGCGTGATATAGACGCCGCCTGACGGGGCCATCTCGCGAGAGAGCGCCACCAGATCGGCAGTGGACACAAAGGTGTCGGGGGGATAAATCAGGGCCGAGGCGAGCCCGAAAGCGCCGTCGCTCATGGCTTCACGGACGAGCTTCTTCATCAGATCGAGTTCAGCCGGAGTCGGCTCGCCGCTATGCATCCCCTTGACATACGACCGGACGGTCTGCGAACCAAGAAACGAGCCAAAGTTGACCGAGCCACCATGTTTCTTCATCGCCCGGAGCCAGGCGTCGAAGCCGTGCGGGCCGTCGAACCGCTTCGATGGAGCGTTGCTCTCCCCTTCGCCGAGGATCTCGGTCGTCACCCCTTGCGTCACCTTGCCGACCAGCCGACCATCGCCTTCAAGCAGCGGCGTTCGCGAATGCCCCTGGATATCGATGAAACCCGGTGCGACGACAAGCCCCTCGGCGTCGATCCGCAACCGGGTGGAAGCCTCTCGGAGCTGCCCTCGCGGTGCGATCCGCTCGATCCGGTCGCCAACGACGGCAATGTCGCCGAGGAACCAGGCGTTTCCGGTCCCATCGACAATCTTGCCGTTGAGAATCACCACGTCATAATCGGGCCGATTCGTGACGGCGGGTCTCTGCGCTCGCGATTCTTGCCCAATCGGTAGCACCACGACGCCGAGGACAACCAGCAGCCGCAGGTTTCGAATCATGACAAGGTTCATCAAGGGAGCTTCCGTCCGTTCTCAATGACTGGTCTCAGGCTCAACGGTGCCACGATAAGCGGTCCGAACGAGTCGATCAACCGTCTGAATCGCGGACGGTTGGACCGGCTCGATGGCAGTCAGGCAACGAGTCTGTTAGATTGTCGACCGGTTGAGACGCATCATAAGGACCGGCGACCAGAGGCGAGCGAGCGATGTCGAGCGGATTTGATCGAGAGGCGTTGATCGCCTTGCTGAAGCGGGACGCCCTCCGGACGGGAACGTTCACCCTGGCGAGCGGTCGAAGTTCGCACTATTACGTCGATGGGAGAACCGTGACACTCTCGGCCGAAGGAGCTGACCAGATTGGCTCGGGTGTCCTGGAACTGATCGCCGATCTCCCCGACGTCGCGGCGATTGGCGGCTTGACAATGGGGGCCGACCCGATCGTGGGGGCGACTCTCGCGGTCGCCGGAGCCGGGCCTCGGCCGGAGTTGCTCGGCTTTCTGGTCCGCAAGGAAGCCAAGGGACACGGGACCGGCAAGCTTGTCGAAGGGCCGCTCAAGCCGGGAACGAACGTCGTGATCGTGGACGACGTCGCGACCACGGGTGGTTCGTCGCTCCAGGCGGTCGCGGCGGTCGAGGCCTTCGGCTGCCGGGTTGTCCGGATTGTCGTCGTGCTCGACCGGCTTGAAGGAGCGGCCGAGGCGTTCGCGGCGAAAGGGCTCGACTTCCGGTCGATGGTCACGATCCGGGATCTCGGCGTCGAACCGCTGCCGCCGGCCTGATCCAGCGAGTGGCGTTTGATCGCTTCCCGCGATCATCGTGGAAAAAACGAAGCCAATGGAGGGCTCGAAACGATGGAGCGGAGCCTGCATCGACAGCTCAAGGAGCGGTATGGCGTCGCGATCGGTGGTCGATCCGAGGTGGTCGTCGGTGGGTTCCGGGTCGATGCCCTGGCTCCCGACGGCCGCCTCGTCGAGATCCAGTCGAGCCCGCTCGGTCTCCTCAAAGGGAAGCTGTCCCGACTCTTGCCCGACCACTCGATCGATGTGATCAAGCCCGTGATCGTCTCGCGACGGGTCATTCAGCGCAAGACGCCTGACGGAGCCGACCTCAGCTCGCGTCGGAGTCCGAAACGCGGGCTTTTCGTCGACGCCTTCGAGGAACTCGTCGGGCTGGCCCGGTTGTTTCCGCACCCGAACCTGCGGATTGAACTGCTGGCGGTGGAGATCGACGAGATCCGCGTGGCTCGCCGAAGAAGACCTGGATTTGTCGTGGTGGACCGAACGCTACGGGCGGTCGGCGAGTCGATTCGACTCGAACAGGCCGGCGACCTCTGGACGCTCCTGCCCGAAGGACTGGGCGAACGGTTCTCCACCGAGGATCTGGCCCGGAAAGTGGGTCGATCGACCCGTTTCGCGCAACAGATCACTTATTGCCTGAGGCATTCCGGCGCGGCGGACGTGGTGGCCAAGGTTGGCAACCGGCGGATCTATGCCCGGTCGGAAACCGTTCTCAGCGGATCGGTCTGACCGACGGCCCGGTCCCTTCGCGAAGACCTGCGTCCAGACCGGTGATCCGTCCCTTGGGCTTGCTTCGATCGACCAGGACCGCCCCTGTCTCGATCGTCTCGGCTGAGCCTCTGTTGCCGAGAGAATCGCTCACGTCGACCCGGAAGTGCAGGCGAGGTGGACAGTTGGCCGGCAACACACAGGTGAACTGTCCCGTGTTTTCGATGGGCGCCGGAAGGATCGGCACCCAGGGTGCATCGGGTACGTCCGGCTTGACCGAGATCATGACCGACCGGGGCGCCGGATGGGGATCGTTGGCGTGCCAGGTGATCAGTGCCTTGGAACCGACCACCCGGATCGGGTCGAGCTTCACGACCGGTCCCGAACTATCGACCTCGACAATCGTTTGGGGGATTTCGCCGCTGGTGGGAGGAAGATCACCCTGGTTCGCCGACGACTTGCAGACGAGCTTGAGCCCGAACGTTCCCTCGCCTCCCAGGTCGACCGGGAACGGCGAGGCCCGGTCCGGGTCTTCGCCCCGCTTGAACCAGTTCCGTCCACCGTCGGTCGTGATGTACAACTCGACGGCGGCCGGACCGTTGGGGCCGGCGTCGTCAACCTCGTACTTCAGTCCGAATTTGGGGTTGGACACGAGAATCGGTGGATTTGAGGATTCAGCGCCTGGCGAAGCTGCCGGGGCCGGGCTGGTCGTCGCCGCCCGGGTTCCGGCCGGATCGCTCGACCCGAATGGGTTGTAAGTGCCGACCGGGCCTGACGAATCAGTCCGTTCCGGTCGTCCTTCGCCGACTCCAGGCATGTTCGGCGGGCCGCTCAGGATCGGCGAGGGGCCTGTCCTTTCCGCCTCCGCCGAAGCAAAAGTCCCACGAGGTGGCGGAAGCTCACCGTCCGACCCATCTCCGGCATCCGACGAGGCCCGATTCCGCGGTTTCCCGTCCGCCATGGTCACCACGACGCTTCGGGCATTCTCCGCCTTGTCGAGAACCGACATCCGGACCCGGATCGGTTCCGACGTCCCGGCATCCCAGCTCTCACTACTGATCCGACTCGGCTTGCGGAGCGTCACGGAATTCCACTCCGGAGACCCCACCACCTGGAATTCGAGCTTCAAGGAACTCAAGTCGATCCGGTCGTCGATCAAATCCCAGCGGACGGCCACCGTGCTCCCGCGTCGAGGGAGGGCCTCCAGGTGGATGATCGGCAACACCGTATCGACGACGACCTTCATGTTGGGCTCGATCTCGGCGTCGTCGGGCGGCGAGAGGCGATTCTTGGTGTCGAGAGTCCGGACGGCGAACCAGTATTCGCCGTCGCGAGGAGCCTTGAACCGGAACGAAGGTCGATCGGGAGTGGTCGAATCGATGATCTCCCAGTGTCCACCCGAGTCGCTTGACGCGACGAGCTGGATCTGTTTGTACCGGGGACGATCGGCCGGGTTGATGTTGAACGGGATCTTGAAATCGCGACGGTTGGTCAGAGCCACCTGGACCCGTGATTTCTCTTGCGGAAAGGCCGGCGCGGCGAGACCCAAGACCAGCCCCAGGGCCAGCCCCAAACCTCCCAGTCGCATACCGCTCCGGCTCAAACTCACGAGTCAACACCCCCGGTCCCGAACAGTCTCGATCCGATAACCCGCTGCCTCTTGAAAAGAGAGCAAAGCCCGGAGCGCATCGAGACTCCCTCTCGACGCTTATCGACGCCGACGAGCGTATCGCTTGAAATGTTTCGACCGACGGTGCGGATTGTACCGGCGTTGACGGTCGATCGAGAAATCGCCGACAACCTATCTTCCGGAACTTCCCCAACAAGCCAACCAGCGCATCCTGCCCACCCTGGCCGGACGTCCCGAATGAGCGGCTCCGTAGCCTTCCGGAGCTGAATCGCTCATTTTCCGCCGACGGCCTCGTCGCGGAACTTCCGCACGATCGCGCGGAATTGCCTCGCCAGCTCGCTGATTCGCTCGAAGTCCCCCGAGGCAACGGCTTTCGGTTCGACAAGCGAACTGCCGACACCGAGACAACAGGCTCCCGCCTTGAGAAATGTCTCGGCGGTCGATAGATCCACGCCGCCGGTGGGCATCATCCGGATCTGCGGGAGCGGCGCTCGAAGCGCCTTGATATAGGAAGGTCCGCCCAGGTCGGAAGGGAAAATCTTGACGATATCAGCGCCCGCCTCCCAGGCGGTGACGACCTCGGTGGGTGTGAGAGCCCCAGGCATGACGACCTTGCCATAGCGCTTGCAAAGTCGGATCACGTCGAGGTTTGTGGACGGTCCAACGATATACTCGGCTCCAGCGAGGAGCGCCGCGCGGGCCGTTTCGGAATCGAGGACCGATCCCGCCCCCAGCACGATCGAGTCTCCCAGCGCCTTGTGAACCGCGCGGATGACCTCAACGGCATCGGGAACCGTGAAGGTGATCTCAGCCGCCGTCACTCCCCCCTCGGCCAGTGCCTCGACCACTCCGACCAACTGGTCGGGCGAATCCGACCGGACCACCGCGACGATCCCGCCGTCAAGAATCCGCTGGAGGATGGTCGAGTGCGTCATGGCGGGCTCTCCGGAGCGCGGATTCAAAGTCGGAAGTGGCTTGAGGGCTAGACTTTAGCCATCATCATGTTCACCCGTCAAGCCTCTGCCGGCTCGGGTCAGGAGGATTGCAAAGTCTGGTAGGGTCCGCTGTGCGGACCGCGTTTGCGGCCTTCGCTCGACCACGGGTCGACGACCAGACCTTCGAGATTTGTCGATCGAAACCACGGTCCGCACAGCGAACCCTACAATTGTCCGACCACTTTGCAATCCTCCTGCGGCTCGTCTTCGGGAAGCAGCGCCAGAAGGTTCGATTCGATGTTCGTCGTGATGTCATTGAGTGGCAGGTGGTTGATGCTACTGGTCGAGAACGGCTGCTGGAGGTCGTCGGCGATATGATCCAGCGCCAGAATGGGATACGCCACCAGAGTCGTGACCAGTGGAGTCAGCCACTCGATCCGCCGGAGCAGGGCAAACGGCAAAGTCGCCAGAAAAAGCACGATGAAGCGGCGGATCAGGACCACGTAAGCTGCCGCCAGCGGTGTTTTGAGAATCCGTTCGCAGCCGCCCTCATGGTCGATCAACAGACACGTCTGGTCCTCGGCCTTGAGGAACGCGAACGAATCGAACTCCCCTCGATCGCGTGCCTCGCGAAGCATCGAGCCGATTCTCAAGGCCACGGCGCTCGGCCGGTGCTCGGCCCGGGCGATCCATTCGATCCCCTCCGCTCCGACCAGTTCCTCGACCTCGGTCATGTTTTTCTGGCGGCGGAGGGTGCGTCGCGAGACATGGCCAAAGGCGGCGATCCAACCAATGATCTCACGACGCCAGCGCGGGTCGCTGGGTCCGTTGGCCAGAACGATCACCGCCAGGTTTCGCGATTGGTTCACGATCCCGCCCCATAGCTTCCGCCCTTCCCACCAGCGTTCAATCCCGGCATTCGCTCGAAGAACCAGAAGAGACCCGAGGATGGCCCCGGCAAACTCATAAGGCGCGACCTCGATACCCAGGTCGATACCCAGCGGAGTGACCCAGTCGAGGAACCAGACAACCGTCGCGAACACGAACGTGATGATGATCGGGCGACTGACCCGACTCTGTTGCCCGGCCCCCTCGGCATCGAGGACATGCGACCAGAAATCCGGGCGTTTCATGAACCGTAATGGCGACCGGAGCTTCATGGCGATCGTGTTCTCACATCTTTCGGACTATGTTGATTCTTCGTCGATCACTCGACAGCTTCGTGACTTGATGATCATCCGAACTTCCGTCCCCTCGATCAACCCCAGCGAGTCCACGGCGGATTTGACCACTCCAATTCCCCAGACTAACCGATCGGTCCGGACCAGGACTTCGGCCTGGTGACCGTGAGTGACGACTCGCTCCACCGTCCCCTCGACCAGATTACGCGCGCTCAATTCACCAACCGGACCTCGGGCCAGAACGATCTCGTCGGCGTCGATCGAAAGCCGAACCGGATCGCCCACCCGGCCCGAGCGCCGGGGAATAATCAGCCGAGGCCCTCTCACGAGCCGCAACGTCGTCTCCAGGTCGTCCGGATCATTCGATTCAATGACCGCCTCGAACAGGTTCCGGAGCTTGATCGACCCGGTCGATTCTCGGCTCGAAAGCACATCCAGCGGCAAGCCATCCGCCACGATCCGCCCTTCGGCCAGCAACAAGAGTCGGTCGCCCAGGGTCATTGCCTCATCGGTCGAGTGAGTGACATAAAGCAGAGGGATCGACTCGGCTCGCTGGACCCGCTTGATCCGATCGAGCAAGGAAAACCGCGCGGCCAGGTCGAGAGCCCCGACCGGTTCGTCGCAGAGCAAGAGCCTCGGCCGAGGGGCCAGCGCCCGGGCCAGACCGACTCTCTGCCGCTCGCCGCCCGAAAGCGTCGATGGGTCGCGGTCAAGCAGATGATTGACGCCGCAGAGTTCCACCACTTCCCCCAGTCGCTCCATCATCTTCGTCCGCGTCCAGCCGGCGATTCCGAACGTGATATTTTTCGCGACGTTCAAATGGGGGAACAACAGATCATCCTGAAAAATCAGGCCGATCCGCCGGTCACGCAAGCGAACATCGATCGACCGGGCCGAGTCGAACAGGTCCGTCGAGAACAACCGGATCGAACCGCGATCGGGACGATTCAGCCCGGTCAATAGTCGAAGAATCGTCGATTTACCGGCCCCCGAAGCTCCAAATAAGACGCCGATTTCGGGCTTGAGACCAAACTCGACGGTGAGCCGGAGCCCCGGATGAACGACATGATCGAGATGCACCCGGAGACAGTTCTCGTTGTCGATCAAGGTCGCCTCCCTGATCGAGGCAGGCTCCACTGAGTGATCGCCACGGCCAGAACCGAGGTCAACGCCACCACCAGGGCAAGCTGGCCGGCTCGTGCCGGGTCGTCGGCGTTGACGGCGTCAAAGATCGCCAGCGAAGCCGTTTGCGTCAAACCAGGGATATTGCCGGCGACCATCAAGGTCGTGCCGAAATCCCCCAAGGCCCGAGCGAACGCGAGGACCGACCCGGCGACCAGACCACGCCAGGCCAGGGGGATCGTGATCGAGCGGAGGACGGAGAGCTCGGTTCGACCGAGCAACCGGGCAGCGTCCTCGTAGGCGGGATTGACACCTTCCAGAGCCCCTCGGGCCGGCAGGAGAAACAGCGGGAACGCCGCGACGGCGGCGGCGACAACCGCACCCGACCAGTGAAACACGATCGTCAGGCCACAGGCCGCTTCGAGCCAGTGTCCCAGCCATCCCTGTCGGCCGAGCAGTTTTAACAAGACGAAGCCAAGAACCGTCGGCGGCAGCACCAGCGGCAAGATCAGCAGACCCGAGAGGAGTCCTTTGCCGGGAAACCGGAACCGGGCCAGTCCCAGAGCCAGCGGGAAGCCCACCAGAATGATGAGAATCGTCGCCAGGCTCGCGATCTTCAGCGACAGCCAGAACGGGCCGATCATGGAGTGTCCACTAACTTGTCAGCGCCCGGTCGGGCCGGAGCTTTTTCGGGCCTGGGCGGTTTCACCCCCCGAAACCCGAGTTGAAACAGAATCCCCTGGCCAACATCACCGAGAACGAACTCGGCGAAAGCTCGGGCATCGTCCGATTGCTTCGACGAGGCAACAATCCCGAGATATTGCACGATCGGATCGCAAACGTCCGGTGGCAATGTGACAATGACTACCTCGGGAACCTCGGCGATTGATCGACCAACCAGAGCAACTTCGGCATTACCGGTCTGGACCATCTGGAGCGCCTGGCGGACCGATTCGGCCGGGACAATTTTCGGCTGGAGATCGTCCCAGAGCTTGCCACGTTCGAGAGCCTGCTTCGCCGCCACTCCGTAAGGTGCCGTCACGGGATTGGCGATGGCAATCTTGTGAATCTCGGGTCGCTTCAGGTCGTCCAAACCATTCAGCTTGATTGCCGAAAGCTTGTTGACGGCGAAAACGAGTGACCCTCGGGCATAAGGTTGAACCGAATCGGGCCGGACCTGGCCGTCATCGGCCAGGCGCTGGATGAAGGATTGGTTGGCCGAGAGAAAGACGTCAAAGGGCGCCCCCTGGCGAATCTGCTCGGCCAGTTGGCCCGAAGCTCCGTAAACCGGCACGACCTCGATCTCGTGAGCCTGTCGAAACGCAATGGCAAGAATCGGCAAGGCGGCCTGGAGATCGCTCGCGGCGGCCACTCGAATCTTGGGAGTTTCGGAAGTGGAAGGTCCGCAGCCGAACGGCAACAGCGTGAGGATTGCGAGCCAGGCACAAGATCGAATCCGCCGCACGATGGTAAGTCTCCCGATTTCGGCTCGATTTCAGAATCTCCGAGCGACTCTCACGAATTTACCAGGAAGGCCCCCGTTTTGCCCAACTTGTTCGCGACTCCATCGCCGATGAGATTGTTCGGGACGGCTCGATCGGGTAAGACGGATGGACGAAAATCGTCGGGAATGACCTGGAGGCGTGGGACGGGATGAAGATCGACCAGTTCTTGAAACATCACGGGATCGGTGGCAACCCTTTCAGCGAGGAGGACGCCCAGACCGACACCGTGTTCAAGCGTAGCTGCCTGGCCACGATCCACCACCCCGCCTGGGACAAGTTCTTCGGCAGTCCGGCCGACCCCTCGACCGCGCTTGTCTTCGGTGAAAAGGGGAGCGGCAAGACCGCGCTTCGGCTTCAGGTGACCTCCGAGATGGAAGCCTATAACGCCGACCATCCCGGCGCCCGGGTCTTCGTCATCTCCTACGACGACTTCAACCCGTTCCTCGACCACTTTCGCGACGCCGTTCGCGGCAAAGATTCCGGTGAAGCCCTGGAGCGCTGGAAGCTTCAGGACCACATGGACGCGATCCTGGCGCTTGGCGTGACCAAACTGGTCGACGCCTTGACCGCCGAACGGACCGACCTGACTCCGCTCAGTCTCGACCAACGTCGCGACCTTTTGCTCCTGGCCGCGCTCTACGACCAGTCGACCCGCGAGCCGATCGAAAAGCGCTGGAGCCGACTCCGACGACGCTCGGGGTTCCGCTCGCTCTGGAGCCGTCGCGACCTTCAGATCGGCTTCGGAACCACGCTCGCGGTCCTGGCCCTGATCGCCGCGTTCCCCTCGGTCCGGGCGATGTCGATTCTTCCCTGGCTGGTCGTGCCCGTCCTGCTGGGCTGGATCTACTGGGGCTGGCGGCTCGCGAAGGCCGAATGGAACGCCAAATCGATCCGTCGGGCCGTCCGGGTTCTCAGCCGGGACCCCGCCGCGCTCCGCTGGGAGCTTCTCTGGTTCCAGCCGAGCGAGATCGCCGGCCAGCCGCTCCCGTCGACCGTCCGAGGGGGCGGCGAGGAACGCTACGAACTGCTCCGCAAGTTCCAGGGCGTGCTGAACACCCTGGGCTATTCCGGAATCGTTGTCCTGGTCGACCGGGTCGACGAACCCCAACTGATCGAAGGCGATCCCCGCAAGATGCGGGCCTTGATGTGGCCGCTGCTCGACCACAAGTTCTTGCGGCATCCGGGGATCGGTTTCAAGCTGTTGCTCCCGATCGAGCTGGCGTACTACCTCGAAAAGGAAGACAAGGACTTTTACGACCGGGCCCGGCCCGACAAGCTCAACCTGATCAAACCGCTCCGCTGGACCGGATCGTCGCTGTACGACCTGGCGGGAGATCGGCTCAAGGCATGCGCGATCGAGCCCGCCGCGAACGGTGAAGGGGGACCGAGACTCCGTCAACTGGTCGACCCATCCGTTTCGGACGACTCGCTGAAAGACGCGCTGGGCAACCTGCGGACCCCTCGGCAGCTTTTCAAGTTTCTCCACCGGCTCCTGGAAGAACATTGCCACCGCCATACCGAGGACGCCCCGCGCTGGACGATCGACGCCGACACCTTCCGGACCTGCTACTCGGCCCACCTCCGCGACCTCGACGCCTTCGACCGTGGTTACGGCCACGGATAAGGAACAGGCGGCGAATAACTTCCCGATTTCTGTATCTGGGTGGCATGCTACGCCGTCCACTGATGTGAAATCTCTGGCGGCGGAAGTTTCGATGATTTCTTGGTTT
>JAJYCH010000575.1 GCA_021778575.1 Planctomycetota bacterium | reverse complement strand
CCGGATCGGTGAGACCGACCGCGACATCGCCGCCAACGAGTTCCGCCGCCACGAGGCCGACCAGCTCAAGAACCGTCGGGCCGCCGAAACTCTGGGTTCGAGTGCCGCCCGGCTGGGGGATTCGGGCGTCGCGCTCCAGAAGGATCTGATCCGCGCCGGCGGGGCGATGCAGGGGGCCGAGAGCAGCCTGTCGAAGACCGCCGCCGACCCCGCCGCGACCGACCAGACCGCCGCCCTCGAAATCCTCACCCGATCGGCCGAGGAACTGGCCAAGGCAACCGAAAAACTGCTCGTCCAGTTGCGGAGCGAACTCCAGACCCGGCTCGTGGCCGAACTGACCGAGATGCACGAGGCCCAGGCCTCGATCCGCGAGACCACCCAGGCCCAGGCCCCCCGGCTGGCCCAGAAATCGCGGTCGGCCGCCATTACCGTCGCCGGACTCTCCCAGAAAGAGGCCGAACTGGCGACCAAGACCGAGGTCCTGCTCGGACTGGTCGAGGAGACCGAGTTCGGCATCGCCCTGCCCACCGCCTTGCGTGTCCTCGGTCGCGAGATGCGGGTCATCGAAGGCCGCCTCAAGGAGACCGACGCCTCGCCCAAGACCATCGCCATCGAGCAGCGCGTCGAGAACGACCTGCTCTCCTTGATCCAGGCGATCCGCCGGCTCCCGCCGACCACTCCGCCGCCGCCCGGGACGCCGCTTCCGTCCGACCTCCGCGAGCGGGAGCGCGAGCTGAACCGGCTGGTCTCCGAGCTGAAGATGATCCGACTCCTTCAGACCCGCCTCAATGACGACACCACCGGGGTGGACAAGAACCGTCCCAACCCCTCGGACCTTCCCCCCTCGCTCCGGCGCGAGGTCGAGGCCCTCGAATCGAGCCAGGAAGAAATTCGCGACTCACTGTCCAAGATCGCCGAACGAATCGAGCAACCGTGAGACTCTTTCGAGGCGAAGGATTGTCTCCTCTCGCCGACAGCGGATCGAATCCCTCAAACCGTTGGAGGAAGTCATGAAACGCGACCGTAAGACTCTCGGAACCCTGGCCTTGCTGACCGGCCTTCTCGCCGGTGCCGCCCCCGCGCTGGCCGACGACGTGACGGCCGTCGAGATCGCCAACAAGATGGCCGGCGTCGTCGACAACCTCGGTAACAAGCAGACCGGCGAACCGGTCCAGACCGAGCAAAAGGTGATCATCAGCGAGCTGGATGAGCTGATCGCCTCGCTCGAAAAGCAGTGCCAGAACTGCAAGAACGGCATCAAGCGCAACAACCCCAAGTCCGGCATGGCCGACTCGACCATCTCGTCCGGAACCGGCGGGATCGGCGACCTGACCAACCCCAACGACGGCGGCAAGGACTGGGGCAAGCTGTCCGACCGCGAGCGTGACCGGATTCTCCAGTCGATGAGCGAAGGGTTCCCGCCCGAGTACCGCACGGTCCTCGAACGGTACTACCGGCGGCTCGCCGAAGAGAAATCGGCCAAGTCGAAGGACGCGGCCAAGCCCGCCACCGCCAAGCCTTGATTGATCGCCTGGCTTGGCCACCCCCGGCGTCTGCTTACGGATTCCGGGGGTGGCCGTTCATTGTGATCGGGAAACCGGGGTTCCGGAGTATCGGAGACCCCTGCCACCCAGACGCGGAGAAATCGGGAAGTTAATAACGGCCTGTTCCTTATTCCCGGCCCGCCATCCGCTGTCCACGCTCTTGATCGCGACACCTTCGAGGACGACGCAATGCTTGGTGCGGCAATCCTCTGGATCGGCCTGGGGGCCGTCGGCACGGGGGAATATCTCCGACCGTTTGGCTCGAAGGTCTTCGACCAGGCCACGCTCGACACCGAGAGCTTTGGCGACAAGAAGTCGCTGTCCCGCGACGCCGACGGGCTCAAGATCACCCTCAAGGCCGGCGAGCCCGAGGCCGGCTGGAAGACCCCGACCGGACTCCGGATCGGCGGCGATTGCACGATCACCGCCACGCTGGTCGTCCGCAAGCTCCCCAGGCCGACCTCCGAGGATGGCGCGGCGATCGGTCTCGCGATCACCACCCAGAGCCTCGACCAGCCCATCGCCACGCTCCTCCGCGAGATCGAGCCGGACGGCAAGGACGTCTATCGATCGGTCGACAAAGGGGCGGCGAACCCCCAGATGATGAACAATCAGTTCGTCTTCGACCCGTTTGGCGGTGGCGGAGGGCCGCAAGGCAAGCCCCCCAAACCAGTCCGGCACACCTTCCCGGCCAAGGGGTCGCTGATCCGCCTGGAGATCCGCCGCCAGGGCTCGACGATCCGCTACCAGGTTTACGACGAGGTGACATCGCTGCCGCGCGAGGTCGGCCAGATGACGCTCGGGCCGGCGGACATCGCGGGGGTGAAGCTGTTCGCGTCGAACCGGAGCGGGACCGAGCCGGTCGAGATCCTCCTCCAGGACCTGACCATCCACGCCGACCGGATCAGTGGGCTCGGCACGGCCGTCCGGACGATCTTCGGGACGCTGGTCCACGGCGACCCGAATGGCATCGAAGGGACAAACCTGATCGTCGGCGGTCCACCGCCAACCCCACCCGCCTCCGCCACCCCCGCCGCGAAACCGGCCGACCCCAACGCCAAGCCCGCCCCGGCCAGTGCCGCGCCGGCTCCCGCTCCCGCTCCCGCTCCCGCCGCGGTGGCCGTGGCCGTACCCGCAGGAGCCGTGGTGGTTGCTCGGGCGGCTCCCGTGGCGGTGGCCGTCGCCCCGGCCCCACCACCCAATACCGTCGGACAACCGGACGACGACGTGCCGGTCCCGACTCCCGGTGCCAACGGCGAGGCCGGAGCCGCTCAGCCCGCGCAGCCCAGTGCCCCTCGGCCCAGGGTGCCGATCCCGTTTGATGAGGTCGAGAGTATCGCCTTCGAGCGGTCCTCGGCCCTCTCGGGGCGATACGTCGGCCAGCCGAATCTCGATACGACCGGGTCGGTGGGAACCCCGTCGAAGGACGCCAAGGACCCGAAGAAGGTCGTTGGTGGAGACGACTTCGAGGCTCCTCCACCAGGGACCGCCGCCGTCGTCAAGATTGTCAAGGTCGACCCCAAACCGAACGGGATTCGCGACCTGCATTTTAGCCTGTCGGGCCTCCGCCCCGCCGCGATCCAGCAGGTGATGGTCCAGTGCCAGACCGACAAAGGGGCCACGTCGTGGCGGCTCGATACCTCGGGCTCGCAGGACTGGCCGCTGACCCTCAGCCGGGCCGGACTGGAAACCTGGGCCGACCTGTTTCTCGAACCGCCGGCCGGCGACGCCTTCGAGAAGATGTTCACGATCACGCTGACCTACGCCGACGGTCAGCCCGGCAACGCCCAGGTCAAGGCGACCGGGCACACCGACGCCAAGCTCGCCTACGACCCTGAATCGGCCGAGCCTCCGCTCAACGCCCGGATCTACCTCACGGGCGACGAGCAGCTTTTCGGCAAGCTCGAAACGATCACCGAGGAAGCCTTGGCCCTGATCACCCCCTGGGGCGACAAGGTCGACGTGCCGATGGCCCGGATTGTCGGCGTCTACCTGGGAATGTCCGACCATAAAGAGTCGCCCGAGTCGTTCGCTCGGCGGATCAAGAACCGGGGCGATAAGGACTTACTCCTGGCCCGGTCGAAGGAGGCCGACATCGTCGACCTCGGCGGGATCATCGAAGGGGCCAAGGGCGGCAAGCTGACGTTTGTTTATAACGACAAGTCGCGAACCATCCCCTTGAAGATGGTCGAGGGGTTCATCCTGGCGAACCGGCCCGCGCCGAAGCCGCCGACCGAGGTTCGCTCGACGTTCACCCTCGGCGGCGGGATGGCGATCTCGGGGCGCTGGCGAGGGATCGAGGCGACGGTCTGGAAGGTCGAGACCCCCTGGGGGCAAACGCTCCAGCTTCCCGCCGCCGAGGTCCGCTCGGTCCGGTTTCAAGGGGGGCAAATGACCTACCTGTCGGACCTCGAACCGAGCCAGGTCGAGGAGACCCCGTACTTCGGCCGCAAGCT
>JAJYCH010000574.1 GCA_021778575.1 Planctomycetota bacterium | reverse complement strand
CCTACCTGAACAATCAATGGGACGAGTTCATCGAAGATCGGATCGAGAGGGAACAAACCCGGCTATATGGGAAGAATGCAGCATAGCGCTCGGCGGGTTACACCCAAGTGGTTCAGCCTGATGGACAAGGTCCATCCCGAACGGACCCTGTTGGCGGCGTACTCTCGGGTTGCCGCCAACGACGGTGCCGCCGGGGTCGATCATGTGAGCGTATCGATGTTCGAGGACCGTCTGGAAGCGAACCTGCAAGACCTCAGCGATGACCTGCGGACGGGAAGCTACCGCCCGCAGGCAATCCGCCGCCACTACATCCCCAAGCCGGGGAGTCAGGAACAACGGCCGCTGGGCATCCCGACGGTTCGCGACCGGGTCGTCCAGACGGCGCTTCGGCTGGTCCTGGAACCGATCTTCGAGCGTGACTTCGCCACGCACAGCTACGGCTTTCGTCCCGGTCAGGGATGCAAGGACGGGCTCCGGCGGGTGGAGGAACGGCTCAAGGCGGGTTACACCCATGTCGTGGATGCCGACTTGAAGAGCTACTTCGACACGATTCCCCATGACCGCTTGCTGGCCCTGGTGGCCCAGAAGGTGTCGGACGGGAAGGTGCTTAAGCTGATCGATGCGTTTCTTCACCAGGGCGTCCTGGACGGCCTGGCGGAATGGACGCCCGAGCAGGGGACGCCGCAAGGAGCCGTGATCAGCCCGCTGCTGAGCAACATTTACCTGGACCCTCTCGACCATTTGATGGCCGGATCGGGTTTCGCGATGGTGCGTTACGCGGACGATTTCGTGATCCTGTGTCGAAGTGCGGAGGACGCGGCTCGTGCTCTGGAGACGGTTCAGGAATGGACGGCCTCGGCCGGCCTGACCCTGCACCCGACGAAGACGCGAGTGATCGACGCGACGACTGAAAGCTTTGACTTCCTGGGATATCGATTCGAGGGCGGCACGCGCCGGCCCCGGCCGAAAAGCCTGGAGAAGTTCAAGGAATCGGTTCGAGCGAAGACGAAGCGGACCTCTGGCGAAAGCCTCTCGATGATCATCGCAACACTGAATCCGACGCTTCGTGGCTGGTTTGAATACTTCAAACACAGCCACAAGTGGACGTTCGAGCGGCTCGACGGCTGGCTGCGGATGCGTCTGCGGAGTCTTCTCCGACGACGGAATCGGCAGAAGGGCCGAGGCCGAGGAATCGACCATCAGCACTGGCCCAATGCTTTCTTCGCGGACCAGGGGCTTTTCAGCTTGAAGCGAGCCCATGAGTTAGCGCGTCAATCCTCTTTGAGGTAAAATCACCGACTGGAGAGCCGTGTGCGGGAGAACCGCCTGCACGGTTCGGAGGGAGGGGGAGCCGAACCCAATCGGCTCTTCCTACCCCTATCCGGTTATCCTCTCGGTGCTGGCGGCAAGACATGTTGACCTAGCCATTCATACGCGGGCCGTTGCTGGCTCTTGAAGTAGCGGAGCGAATGTTGAGCCCCGGGAACTCTCACCAGCGTCACCTCGACGCCTTTCTGGGCGGCGAGCCAGGCGAATGACTGATCCTGAGCGTCGAAGTTCCAGTTGTCGTTACCCGGGTAGTTGACGTAAATGGCCAGTTCACCAGGCTGAAGATTGGTGGTAAAGAGCAGGTCGGCGGGATTATCACTAGCCAGTTTGTTGATGATCTGGGGGCCTTTGCCGTAGACGGGCTCGACGTATTTCTTGGCTCGCGAATGAGCCAGGCCATGGTAATAGGTGGCGGCGATCTCGTTGGGGTCGTAACACGTTTTCCAGCGATAGGTGGCGGGGTCGAAGTCGTCGAGATAACGCCCCTCGGTGTTGTCATACCGCATGTTCAGCGGGCCACCGAGCGTGGCGATCGCGCCGAACAGATCACGATGTTTGAGCGCCAGTCCCATTCCGCCGTAGCCGCCGGCCGACGTTCCCAGGATCACGTGAGCCTCGCGCTCGGGACGGATCGAGTAGGTTCGGTTCACAAACGGGACTACTTCTTGAACCAGATGATCCTCGAACCGACCGCCAATCCCATTCACATAAAGGGAATGGCGGTCCTTGATCCGGTTACTGCCTTCGTAAGTGCCGTCGGGACAGACGATGACGGCGGGCGGAAAGTCCCCATTCGCGATCATCGCGTCGACCGTCTCGATGATTCCCGGTCCGATCAGCGTATGCTCGTCAATCTGCGCCGTGTGGAGATAGAGCACCATCGGATAGGCGAGCTTGGGGTCGTAATTCGGCGGCAGATAGACATAAAGGTCGCGCTTCATTCCCAGGATCGATGAACAGATTCGCCGGTCCCGTCCATGGTTCGCGGTATAGTCAACCACACAACCGCCGAGCCGGCAATTGAGCCGGTCGAGGTTGATCCAGTTGAACAGTTGCGCCTCTGCGGGTAGGCTGACCGACCCGACGAGAATGACCACCGCGAAGAATCGGAACATGATCGATCCCTGATCACTCTTTATCCTGGGAGATTCCCGTAAACCGTTTGATCGTCTGGATTCAAGGTTTGACTGTCCCCAATCCGGAACGAAGAAATCGTCCTGGGCCGCACAATCGCCAAAATCGACCGTTCCGCTGCACAGTGCTCATGGTCTCCTTGCGAGGCTGGACCGTGTCGCGACTGTTGCCAGTTGCTTCGTCCGGATGCGAATCTCGCTAACGTGAACCGGCGAATACCCCCAACCGAGCCAGTGACGGCTCCAGGTTCTTCTTGAATCCGAAATAGCCGGCCGTCGCGTGCGGCCAGAGTTCGTCGTCCCAGCCTCGGCGGACCTGGATTAATCGGATTCCAGCCTTCTTGAGCATGGCTTCGTTTCGATTCAACTGTTCGCGAGCCGGCCCGACCGGAGTGAACGGTGTGATTACCTGCTTCACATTTAACCCCGTCGCCCAGGCGACGATTGCTTCCCCGGCAGCTCGATCCAGGTTCACGCCGGGAACGCCGAACCAGGAACCGGCTCGCTCCAGCGCATCTCCCAGCGCGCCTCGGACGAAATCGCGAGCCGGCGCACCAGCCCACAACTCCGATCGATCGTTCGCCAGCATTCCCGCCACCTCGACCGGCGATTTCGCCGAGATTTCGAGCGCCTCGATCGCCAGATCCTCTTCGGTCAGTGGCAAGGCGAATGGCTGGCGCGGATCGAACCGCTCGGCCGCCGGAAGTGGTCGAATAGGCGGGATCGGTGACCCTTCGACCGGCTCGGCGTGGCTGGCAAACGCTTCTCGGGGCTGGATGCGCCCCTCGGTGAACCGGGCGATATTTTCGGGCGAGGCCCGGTAGGTTTTTCCCTTCGTTTGCAGCCCCGCCACCCATCGCCACGAGAGCGTGTTCGAGGCCGGGTCGCCGTCGATCAGGTGGCGCAGGAAGAAATCGGCTCCCAGTGCCCAGGGAAGTTTCAAGGTGAAGATCCAGAGGCTAGCGAACCACATCCTTGCATGATTATGCAAATAGCCATGCTCGACCAGCTCGCGCGTCCAGAGGTCGACGCACTCGATCCCGGAGTGACCGGTCGTCGTCGCCTCGAACCGGTCGCGCAGCGAGGAATCGTGATCCAGCGAATCCAACCCCGCGCGAACCTCGGAGCGATAACTCGACCAGACTCCGGGACGTTGCTCCAACCATCCCTTCCAGTAGGTCCGCCAGCAAGTTTCGGCGAGAAACTTCTCGGCGACTCGCACGCCATGACGCTCGATCACGGCTTGCACAACTTCCTGTTCCGTGACCAGGCGATGCCGCAGGTAAGGGGAGAGCCCCGAGACATTCGACCGATCGGCCGGGCCGAAATCGAAATTACGGCGGTCGGCGTAATCTCGGCCTGCCCTCGGCAAGAAGTCGGCAAGTCGAGCCAGGCCGGCGCAACGTGTTGGAACCCAAAGGGGATCGGTCGCGATCATGACATCATCCCGAACTTTGCGACAAGGCGAACAAAGATTTGTTATAGACCTCCAATCCACGATCGACCATAGGTAAGAAGGAGCGGCGAAACCGATTGTTA
>JAJYCH010000573.1 GCA_021778575.1 Planctomycetota bacterium | reverse complement strand
CCGCGATCGGTCAGGAGCGAACGGCGATGAGCGCGCACCTTGGCAAGATCATCTTGATGATCGTGATGACGCACGGATTCCGCACGATGGGTCGGTTATCGAGCCCCCGATGGGCGGGGCTGGCCCTCGGCGTGCCCTGTTCGACGGCGATCGCACTGATCAGCGGCGCCTCGGATCGAGGGGTCGATTACGCGGTCGCGATGTCCAGTAACAGCCTGATCGGTCTGGCGGGGGCGGTGGCGCTTCCCATGGCATATGCCCGGGCCGTCGTCGGCGGCTGGCGGCTCCCCTGGGCGATTCTGCTGGGAGTTGCAACTTATCTCGTCGTGGCTTTGACGGCTGGAAGGATTTTACCCGGAAACGGTTGGGCCAACCTGGGCGTGGCCCTCCTGGCGGTTCTGGGAGCCATGGGAATGGCCAGTCGGATTCGGCCGGCGCGAAGTGTTGTCAACTCGCGATCCAGGACAATGCCGAGGCTGGTTGTCCGACTGCTCCGGACCATCGTGCCGATCATCTGTCTGTCCAGTTCTCTAGTTCTGGGGGAGCTACTCGGCGCTCAAGTCGCTGGGTTGATGAGCACATTTCCGGGGATGACATTGACGGTCTTACTTCTGACCCATCTCGAAGCCGGAGCGGAACCCGCTCTCCGGATGGCCCGGGCTTTGCCCGTCGGGAACCTGGGAATGATTGCGTTTCTGGCTTCGTTTCGCTTCGGCTGCCCGAGCTTGGGCTTGGTCTGGGGCTCGTTCCTGGGGTATGGTTCGGCTCTGCTGATTCTCGCGCTTGTTGTCTCGTTCGATCAGCACCGGCTGATTCTTCGACACTCGCTTTCGGCCTGGATTTCTGCCCAATTCCGCCGGGAATCGACCAGGATGTCATGGCCGAGAGAGGGCCGGCGGTTCTCGCCCTTTCTGGAATCATTCGGCACCTGAGGGATTGAGCCGGTAGTCGAGCGCCCGGAGCGCTTAGAGCGCTCCCAGGGCAACGCCGATCTGGCCTCGCGGAACTTCGGGATCGCGGAGGTTGATCCGGACCAGGGTTGCCCCGAGCTCCTTGACGATCCCCTCCGAGAATCTCCGGACCGTGGCGACGGCAAGACCGGCCCCGAGCTCAATCACACAGATTCGCGGCGATTCGAGAGTCTCCAGCCACGACTCCAGTTGCGACTCCTGGCTTCGGGTCCGGGTCTCGTCCCATCCCCAGTCGCCAAACATCAGGATGTTGGGTCGAGCCAGACCGCCGCAGCGTGGGCATTCTGGCAGTGGTTCGATGGCCCGGAACGTGGCGGGATCGACTTCGACCGGCCCTTCCGGTGCTTCGAAAATTCCCACGCCACAGGAAACCAGGCATTGCCAGTGCTCGATCGAACCGTGGCATTCGACGATTCGCCCCAGGCGGAATCCCGCTCGATGAAAATGATGATCGACGTTGGACGTGTAAACGAAACCACCGCGCGGACTCTTCTCGACCCAGTTTCGCAACAGACCGAAACCGGGATGCGGTTCGAGACTGCGATAGAGATTCAGCCGATGACCGTAGAATCCCCAGCCAAGTTGAGGGTCGCTGGCGAAGTGGCGGGGGTTGGCCACCTCTTCGAACCGCAGACCGAGCTTTGCATAGGGCGGATAGGCTCGCCAGAATCCCTCGGGACCGCGAAAGTCGGGCATCCCCGAGTCGACGCCCATCCCCGCGCCGGCGGTGATGATCAAGGCTTCGGAGCGGGCGATCGCGTCGGCCGCCTGATCGAGAGTTTTCTCGTCGTGATTCGCCAAGTTGACGCCCTCCTCTCGCTGGGAACCCTCGTTTCGATCCGCCCGAAATGAAGACAGCCCTCCCGATCGATGGTTCGATCGGAAGGGCTCGCTGGATTCGGTTGGCCGATCTCATCCTTCATCCGACACGGACTGCTTCGCCGTGAGGGATATCCTCGAAGATGTTGAGAATCTCATCACTGCTCGAAGGTTCGCAGATCGGCGGGGTGAACAGCGACGGGCGACCGGCGACCGGTGCGTCGGCCAACGGCGGGGCGGAATCACCCGAGGCGGAATGAACCAGCTCGGTAAAGACTCCACCGCGACGGACCAACTCGTCGTAGTCGCCTGTCTCGACCACTTTTCCTTCGTCGAAAACGAAGATTCGATCGGTATCGATCAAGGTCGTCAGCCGGTGCGCGACGAGGATCACCGTGCGATCGGCCCGAGCCGCATGGATGGCTCGCTGGACGTTTCGTTCGCTGATGTTATCGAGCGCCGAGGTTCCTTCATCGAGGATCAGGATCGGCGGATTCTTGAGGAAGACCCGGGCCAGGGCCAGCCGCTGACGCTGCCCACCAGAAAGGTTCTGTCCTCGTTCGGCCACGCTGGCGTTATATCCGCCGGGCATTGCCAGGATCTCGTCGTGAATGCAAGCCAGCCGCGCCGCCTTGCGAATCTCTTCCTCGGTGGCGTCCTCGCGTCCATAGGCGATATTTTCGGCAATGGTCCCCGAGAAGACGAACGGATTCTGCCCCACGTAACCGATCAGGTGGCCAATCGCGTCGCGAGAAACGTTGTCGATCGGCACTCCACCCAGAGCGACATGGCCCGAACTGGGGTGAGTCAGCCGCATCATCACTTTGAGCCAGGTCGATTTTCCGCAGCCCGAACGACCGGCCACACCGATCGTTTCACCCGCGTGAATCGTCAGGTTCACACCGTCGAGTGCTCGCTTGAGCTGACCGTCGCTGGTCTTGTAGTCAACCCGCAGCCCTTCGGCCACGAACAGGGGAACGGAACCATCAATGCACGGTTCCGAGACCGCGACCGGCCGGAACGAGCGATCAACCGGTTCTTCGAGAAGGTCGAGCAGGTCGGCCACCTTCAGGCTGCATTCGTGTCCTTCGTCGATGACACGATGGATCTCGTTCAGCGGTGCCATCACCATCAAGAACAGCATCGGGAACATGGTCATCGCGCCGACGGTGATCGAGTTGTTCGTGAACAGATAGACGGCGACCGCGATCACCCCCAGGTAAAAGAACCCTTCGTTCATCGCCTTGCCGCTGCCGAACAGCGACATCTCGAAGTGGTGGCGGATCTCCTTGGCTCGACGACGTTCGGCCGCTCGCTCGACCCGGCGAATCTCCAGCGAGTGCGTGTGGGCGGCCCGGACGTAATCAATCCCCGCGAGCTGCTCGACGACCGTACCGTCCATCGCTTCGCGGATTCGGAGCAGGTCGATCCGGATTCCCTTCTGGGTGATGAGTTGCCAGACGGTCAACCCGATCGAGATCGGAACCACGCAGGCCATCGCCAGAGCAATCCGAGGCTGCTGAGAGTACGCGGTCTGAAGCGCGAACAGACCGATGAAAATGGCTGGAAAGAAGTCGAGGAACGTAATCCTCAGGAAACGAATGTACCCTTCAACGCTCCGGTGGATTCGCCCATGGAGCGCTCCGACCTGCTCGTGCGAGAGAGTTGCCAGGTCGACTTCCATCAGGTGCGAGATCAGCCGGACGCAGAGATCCTTATCGATCCGGGTACAGGCGTTTTCGACGAGGAACCGACGAAGCACATTCATCGTCTCGCGAATCAGATAAGCCAGCCCGATCAACCCGAGCGAGGTCAGGCTCAGTTGCCAGAGTTCCGCCTGACCAAGACCGAGTTTCATCCCGGCGACGAGCTTGTCAAAAAGCCCGTTCAGGATCACGGGAATCTGAGTAAACGCTTTGGCCGAGGCGGCCATGACAGCGCTCGCGCCGATCAACGACCACTTTTGCCGCGAGGGCACCAGTCGCCAGACATCGAGTCCCCTCCTCCTGATATCCTGAACCTCTTGCCAGAGTCCAAAGGCCGACCTGACCATCTTCGGGAACATTCTGGTCCCTTCTGGGAAAATCGAGACGCCGTCGCGGTTCGACGGACTAGGATCGCGGCGACCTTTGCCGGAATCGACAAGACTGCCAGGGAACAGGACACGTCCGACGCCGCGTTGACGATCGTCGTTCCGCTCAAGAAAATTTATGGGAGATGTTCGGGTCG
>JAJYCH010000572.1 GCA_021778575.1 Planctomycetota bacterium | reverse complement strand
TAGCACCCTCCGGCCCCCGAATCACCGACGCCACCGTCGAAGTCGTCGCGAAACTACCCCAACTCAAAAAACTGCAACTGAGCCGGACTGCCGTGACCGATGCCGGACTGGCGCATATTGCAAAATATTCACATCTTACTGAAATTGGGCTGGGCAATAATCCGACGATCACCGAGGTCGGTCTCGCCAACCTGCTCGCGAGCCAGCCTGGCCTGGATACCCTCGTTCTGAACAGCATGGCTGTTACCGACTCGGTGCTCGCTTCCCTCAAGAACACGACGGGACTGCGACGGTTACAGATCCAGCATTCGACCCTTACCGATGCCGGACTGGATTCGATCAAAGATTTGACGGATCTGGAATATCTGATGATCAATGCTCCGGAAAGCTCGATGACCGACAAGGGTCTGGCCCATCTCCAGCGACTGGTGAAACTTCGCGAACTGTACTTCACCGCCAGCCAGGTCGGTGACGACGGGCTGGCCGCGCTCGAAGGACTTCAGAATCTTGAACGTCTGGATATGCTCACAGGATTGGCCGACGCGGGCTTGAGCCACATCACCGCGCTGTCGAACCTCAAGCAAGTAAATCTCATCAACTTTTCCAAGCTCAGCGATGCCGGGCTTTTGAGTCTGGGGAAGCTGACGAATCTCCGGAAATTGGGGCTGATCGGCTGTGATGTGTCGGACCCCGAACTGGTTCATCTCCGAGGATTGAAAGCCCTGCGAGACCTCGACCTTCGTAACACCCCGGTCACGGACGAGGCAATCGCCGACTTTCGGACCGCGCTCCCCTCGGTCCGAATCCAGTCCGGCGCGGCCAAGGCGCGGCCGAAGCCTCGATAGACCGGGAGGATTCCGCCGAGATCGTCTGTTATCCCAGGCGGCAAATCGCGATACTATCCAGATGGGATTCGGAAGCGTGCTGTCGGCCGGGTCAAAGGCATTGCTTGATTCGCCGGAACGAAGCCATTCTTTGAGCGGAGGTCGTCCATGCCCGAGCATCCTCACCTGATCGCTTCGCCTCACCGCCGGTTCTCGTCGCGCCGGGACTTCTTGACCCGGACGGGCTCGGGGTTCGGAGCTCTGGCTCTGGGTTCGCTGTTGGCCGAGCAGGCGAAGGCCGACTCGGTGAAGTTGCCGCTCAACCCCCTGGAGAGTCGGCCAGGGCATTTTCCGTCGAAGGCGAAGTCGGTCATCTGGCTGTTCATGAACGGCGGACCGAGCCAGGTCGATACCTGGGACTACAAGCCGGAACTGGCAAAGCAAGACGGTAAGGAACTGAAAGGGTTCGACAAGGATACCGGGTTCTTTACGGATCAAGTCGGCCCCTTGATGAAATCGCCGTTCCAGTTTGCCCAGCACGGGCAGACGGGAACCTGGGCGTCGGAGATCTTCCCGAACCTGGCGAAGCACGTCGATGACATGGCGATGATTTATTCGTGCTACACCCACACGAATAATCACTCGCCTGCGCTTTTCGAGATCAATACGGGGATGAGCCGGATGGGCTTCCCCTGCGTCGGTTCGTGGGTGACTTACGGATTGGGGACCGAGAACCAGAACCTCCCCGCGTTCGTGGCGATGTACGACACGCTCGGTCGAGGCGTGCCGAAGGGGCACGCGCAGAACTGGGGCGCGGGGTTCCTGCCCGGGGTTTTTCAGGGGACGGCGCTCAATGCCCAGGGCGCGCCGATGGACAACCTCGACCGGGGTTCGGGCCGGACCGACGCCGAACAGCGGGCACAGCTCGACCTGATCAAACGGCTCAATGCTCGCCATCGCGAGCAACACCCGCACGAGGCCGACCTCGCCGCGCGGATCGAGAGCTTTGAACTCGCCTATCGGATGCAAATGGCGGCTCCCGAGGCTCTTGACGTCAAGCTTGAACCGCAAGCGATCCAGACGCTTTATGGGGTCGATAACCCGAAGTGCTCGCACTTCGCCAAGCAATGCCTGATGGCCCGGCGACTGGTCGAGCGCGGGGTCCGGTTTGTGCAGATTTACAGCGGTGGAATGGAAAACGAGCGAAGCTGGGACGGCCATACCGATATCGCCAAGAACCACTCGGGGTTCGCAGCGGAGACCGATCAACCCATCGCCGCGCTCTTGACCGACCTCAAGGCCAGCGGCCTGCTCGACTCGACGCTGGTGATCTGGAACGGCGAATTCGGCCGGCTGCCGATCGTCCAGAAGGGAGGGACCGGGCGCGACCACAACCCGCACGCCTTCACCACCTGGATGGCCGGCGGCGGAGCCAAGCCCGGCGCCCGTCACGGTTCGACCGACGAGATCGGTCACAAAGCCGCCGATGATCGCGTGAGCATCAATGATCTGCACGCAACTATTCTCCACCTTCTCGGTATCGATCATGAGAAACTGACATACAAGTACAACGGCCGGGATTTCCGGCTGACCGACGTCGCCGGCCGGGTGGTTCGCGAGGTGATCGGATGACCTGACAGCCTGGCGACGAATCAAAGGGCATGATCCTGGTCGTTACTTCACCTTGCCGGACAGCGCGAACATCGGCAGATAAATGGCCGGCATCAGGCCGGCGATGGTGGTTCGATGGACCTGTCGGCAACGGTGACCGGCAGGAGGCGTTGAGCCAACGGATTTTGTCATTCTCACGGGAAACCGACGGCGCGTTCCAGAGCGATCGCGATAAAGCCTTTCCCTGAATCGACTTCGCGTGTCTCGACACCCCAATCTGAACCTCAACGACCAAGAAACTGTCCGGATCGAGAACGCGATTCCGTCCAGACAGGTTGCCCGGGTCGACTCGCAAACCACCCCGACCGACTTCATAATGAATTTCTTAATACCCGGCCATTGGCGACGAACACTCTGAGTGGACGAAGCGATTCTCCGGTTCCAGAGCAGAGAGGTCCCGCATGATCGGTCGCCTACGTTTCCCCTACCAGCAACACACCGCCGAGGCGGTGCTCCTCGACGACGGCCGCTGGGAATGCCCCGAAGTCCCCGCCCTCGTCCGGGTTCTCGAAACCCTTTACAGCCCCCGACGCGACGGCCAGACCTTCGGGCCTCACAAGGCCAGCCGATCGCTCCACGCCGCCGCCCGCTGGCTCAAAGGGACCGTCGAGACCGAACCCGAACTGGCCGCGAGCGGCACGGGCAATCCCGCTCACTCCTTGCCCGGTCGATCCTCCACCGCTTCAAGCGTCAGGTCGTCAAAATAAGACTGAGCATCCGCCTTCGACCAGAGACCGACACGACCGGCTTCGGTCCACGTCGAATCATGAACATCGAGCAGCTTCTTGCCATCAAGAAAGCACTCGATATGATCCCCCTTCATGACCACCCGGATCGACCGCCAGCCCGACTCCCGCAGCGCCCGCGAGTCCTGCAACATCGTCCGGATACCATCAACCACCTTGTAAACCCGGAAGTTATCTTCGAGCGGATTATACCGGGCGATGTAATAATTCTTCGAGTCGCGGGCCCGCCAGACCAACCCACCCCCCTGGTCCTCCTTCCCCGAAACCGGCTTGACCCGGACAGTCAGGTTCAGATCCTTCGCCGACGAACCGCTCACCAGAGCCACGTTGAACGTCGCGTCCGGGTTCTCCGCCTTCTGAGCCAGAACCCGCCCCTCCTGCGTCGCAACCACCTCCCAGCGTCCCACCTCGTTCGTGAACCCCTTCGCGACCCTCCCCGGCTCGTCCCGCTCGAAATTCCAGGTTTGAACCTTGTCCGCCCCGATCATCATCACGAACCCCAACAGACCGACTACGAACAACTTCATGGCCTCGCCCCCCAGTACCGATTTCCAAACCCTCGCCATCCATCTTATCGAAATCCACCGCCAACTCGTAGCATGAGCCAGGCCGAACATCCCCAAAATCGCCCGGGTGGCAGGGGTCTCCGGTACTCCGGAACCCCGGTTCCACGAATCCACCCCCGGATTCTCCAGGCGTACCAACCCCCGATGGCTTCGTTCCCGCACAATAATGGCTTCGTTCCCGTTCACGACCCTTTTCCCGCCCAAGCAACCCCGACAACC
>JAJYCH010000571.1 GCA_021778575.1 Planctomycetota bacterium | reverse complement strand
AAAATCCCGGATTCGCGCGAACATCGCGCGAGCCTCCCGCGTCTATCTTCTCGTGCGGCGAGGATGACGAGACCCGGATGAGCCGGGTCTGGCAAACAACCTCGACCGAAATGGCCCCAAGCCGAACCGAGAGTCCAATGCGTCGCCAGGGTTATCCGGAACAAAATAGTGGGCTATCGAGCCTGGTCGCCAATCAACTGGCGTCCTCGTGGCTTGACGCCCCCAAATCCCCCTAGGCCCGACGCGACGACCTCTTTGGATCGTGCGAACCGGGCCCGGCGTCAAACCAAAAGACGACCGGGCTTTTTCGTTGGGTCCACCTGGTTGGCAGACGGAAAAACAAGGCCCGTTCGGCTAATGGAAGGCCGCCGCCCCTTCAAGGCGGAGACGAGGGTTCGACTCCCTCACGGGCTACTGGTGCGCCTTCAAGGCGAAAGCCTTGTCGCTTTTGTAGGGTGGGCTCGGCCCACCACGAATTCTGATCGGGATGTAGGAAAGCCTGGCTAATCCGCCTGCCTTGGGAGCAGGAGACCGTCGGTTCAAATCCGACCATCCCGACTGGAGAAATGATGCAATGAACAAGTATAAACAGACGCCCCGCGATCGATGGCGAATCCATCCGGGGCCGTGGTGTAACGGCGGCATATCGGCCTTTTAAGCCGGGAGGTGAGGGTTCGAGTCCCTCCGGCCCCATCTCGGAAACGCTCGGCGGCCCGTGGTTTAACGGAAGAACTTTCGGCCAACAGAATGACTTTTTGCGGGGTTGGTTCGGAACACTTCCGTAACGATCACTTTGGTTCGTGGTTCGTCGGGATTCTCCGGCAAATCCAGCTTTTTCCGGAGTTCATCGGGCATACGATCGGCAGCGGTCAGGTTGCCCAAACGGACGTGAACCCCGATAGCGTCCATGATCTTGCATCGTTCCTCGTAACTGGCGTTCTCGATCTCGTCGACGTGTTTGTCGAGAACCCCCCTGACCTCTTTGAGCAGTTCAGCTTTCGACCTCGACAAGGCGAGCGTTGATTCAAGTTCCTCGATCAAGGATTCCTCGACCTCGATTTCCTTGCCGACTTTTTCGGCCTGCGCGGTCGAGGCTTCTCGGATCGCGCGACTCGTCGAGGTTCCGAATTGGTCGAGAATGGTAGCCAACTTGGATTTCAGTTTCTTGACCTTCGATTGATGCAACTTAAGTTGTCCCTCGTAATCGGGGCGGGCCAGTTTGCCCAATGCCTCGTTAATCCGCGCCTCCATATACGGGCGATCTTTTGCGAACCGGATCACTTTGGCCCAGACAACTTCCTCGACCTCTGACAGCTTGAACGGCTTGTTAACACACTTCTCGTATCCCCACGCTCGATAGTGGGCGGTTCGATTGCACCTCAGAGAATGACTCGGGTTTTTGCCTCCACCCGTAGGCGTCATCGTTCCCCCGCAATGGTGGCAAAAGACGTGACCGCGCAGCCACATTGGGAACTTTGCCTTTGGGCGCTTTGTCTTGTTCGACAACTGGACGTGCGCCCGATCCCAGAGCCCTCGATCGGTAATGATAATCGGGGTTCCGTCGCCGACTGGTCTGTGAAGCTCTTTGGGGTTCCGGACCTCCAGGCGCTTGCCCGATGGCAGACGCCTATCGGTTGAACGTCGCTTGCCGGTCTGGAACGGTTCGCCGATGTAACTCTCGTCGTGCAACATGGTGCAAAGCGTCGGGGCGTTCCAGGCACGTCGAGGCGCGGGCACTCCCTCCAGGTTCAAGGTTTCAGCGATTTGGCGCAGTGACCGGCCGTCGGCGACCTCGTTAAAAATCCTGACAACGATCTTGGCTTGTTCAGGAACGATGACGCGGGTTCGCTTTTTCTTGTCATAGCAGTAACCGAAAAGCGGTTGACCTGCGCCGATCAACAACCCTTGTTCCATCAACTTTCGTTTGGTCTTGTTCGTGTTCTCGATGATGGCCAGTTTCACCATCTTGGCGAACGTCCCATGAATGTAAAGGATCATGTCACCGATGGGAGTTGCGGGGGGCTCTGCCTCCAGAGCAGAGAGAACCCGGATTCCCTTTGCCCTCATGAGTTGAACGAACACGGTCAGTTGATTCGGGTCTCTGGCGATCCGGTCATACTTGTAAACCAAGATCGCTTGATACTTGTGGGCGTTGGCGACGAGGCGAGACAGCGCCGGGCGCTCGTCGAAAATCTCGCTTGTGATTTGTTCCTTGTAAATGTCCTCGTCGGTCGGAAAGGCGAACCCTTGACGCGCGGCGAGTTTGGCCGTCTCGTCGAGTTGGGTTTCGATGGAAAGCGTGTTGTCCATCCCCTCGACGGCCTTTTTGTTCGGGTCGGACTGACGGCAGTAAACGGCGACGAGTTTGGACATGATTGGATCCACTGGACGGTTGAAGGAAGTTATCAGGGGCAAACTAACAGGAAGTAAACTTGCGGCCTAGGGCCAAAATAAAAGCCTCCAGGGAATGCCTGGAGGCGTCGAGGTCGAGGGTCGGTCAGTTCAAGGATTCGATACCCTTGACGATCTCTGGAGGAAGCGAGCCATTGATGTAATCATTGACGATCGTTTCCGGGTCGGAAACCTCGATCAAGTTGACCAGCGGGCCGATATCCTCGACCCATTGCGCAACCTCTTGTTCTTCATCGGGGGTCAGTTCGGGTTCGTTCGTCTTGTCTGTCATCGTTCGATCCTCCAGGGTTAAGGGTCAGTTCTGGTCAGGGTCAGGACAATCAATAAACAATCCCTTTGTCGTTTTGTTCCTTGACCCATTTCTTGGCGTAAAACAGTGACCGACACCGGTAAGTGTGTTTCGGCTTGGCATCATGGGTAACGCTGAAATCCTTGTTCTCCGGGCCACCTTGCCGGATTGTCCAGGGGCCGGAAACCCAATGACCCGGCTTGATCCTCTGCCACACTAATTGCGTTTCAGTCATCGAGAAGCCTCCAGGGTCAGGGGTCAGGGTTGATTCTGGGATCACCATACGCGCGCTATGGGGAGATGTAAACCTAAAGTGAGAAGCGCCGGTCAGTCCTCGTCTTTGGGTTTGAATTGGTCGAGAAACTTCCTCATCTCGCCTTTCGGGTCGGTCATCTCCCCATAGCCGAAATCTTTGGCGACCCGATCCCAACCCCTCGAAAGTTCCCGATCGTAAACGGCTTTTCGATTCTTTCGGCTCGCCTTGTCGGCGGCCTTGTTCGCGTCGACCTCTGCTTTGCCCAGCGCTACCAGGATCGCTTTCCGTTTCTCCTGCGCTTCTTTCAAAGCCTTGTCGATCCGCTCTCGGATATCTGCCTCTTTCTTCACAGCGGCGATGAAATCCGCCTCGTTCAACAGGCAGTTTTTCCCGATCATATAAACCTTGTCTTTGTGCTTGCGGTCGACGATGCGAACCTTAAGCACTTCCTCTTTGACCTCGATCACCTCGACCTCGGTTCCGGCCTCGATCAAATGCAGGTGGTGATTGCCTTCCATCCGAGGGAGAACGACATTCAGGGACTCTTGCGTTTTGCCGATGACTTCGATCATGAGGCGATAGTCGACAAGATCATCGGTTGCCGGAACGGCAAGGTTTTTCATCATCAGGGAAAAGCAGAACAAGGAATCGCCGGGTTTCGGCTCTGGCTTATCTGCCTGGACTTGGGAGATGAGAGCAGCGGCGACGATAGCGGCAATCATGGTCGAGCCTCCAGGATCGGGACTTGTAACCCCAGACACTAGCCTAATCCCTTCCGAGAAGTCGGCCTAGTGTCTGGGGTTAGGTGTATTCTAATCAACGTCGAGGGATCGACTTGCGCCACTCGATGCCGTTGCGGATCAAGTTCGCCTCGACGGCCTCGACGTTCCGATTCCAATACTCGTCGGGATCGCCTCCAGGATCGGAGACGTTCCAGAGTCGAAGCGATCCGTCGACCTGAACGTCGAGGTCCAGGGTAAAGCGGCCAGCCTCTACGGTACCGATATGCAGGTAGCTGTCGCCCTGACGCCGGCAATCCGCGACCCGAAAGCGACCACCAGCGGCAGTTGTCAACACGCCA
>JAJYCH010000570.1 GCA_021778575.1 Planctomycetota bacterium | reverse complement strand
CTGGCTGCCGATCTCGTCGAGGCCGTCGTTCCAGTCGCCGGTACCGATCAACGGCAACCCATGTGCTCCCATTTTCTGGTCGACCACGCGGTCGATCGCCTTGAGAGCGTGGTGATAGATCGTATCCTCACGCGTCGATCGAAGCGGGTCGAACCCGAGCCCGCTCTGGTTGGCGGGCAGTGGCGGAAACGGCAGCTCGGATTCGAGGTACGGCGTGGCCACGTCGAGCAAGCTATCGTCGCCGGTCGCGCCGACATACTCGACCACCGCCCAGGCCAGCCAGAGCAGGTTGTCCGACGCATGGGTCCGCGCCACGAAGCCGGTCCGACCGTCCTGGAACCGGTGGAACCAGTGGACGACGTCCCCTTCGAGGAACTGCTGCGAACCATGGAGGATGATCTGTTTCCGGGCCAGCGCGGGGTCCATCCAGATCAGGTTCACCGAGTCCTGCAACTGGTCGCGGAAGCCGAACGCCCCGCTCGACTGATAGAACCCCCGGCGAGCCCAGATCCGCTCGGCGAGGGCCTGGTACTTGAGCCAGTCGAGATAGTCGTCGAACGCGGCACTTGAGGTTTCGACCTGAGCGGTGTCCATCAACGCCAGCCACCACTGGCGAGTCAGATCAAGACTTGCCGACGGTGCGATCGGGTCCAGGAAGTGCCGGATCACGACCTCGGCCCGCCCTTTATCATCGGCCTGGCCGAGAATGGTGGTGACGGTCGACTCGCTTCGCGGATGGACCTGGATCGTGATCAGAAACCCGGCGACCGGGCGGTCATCGGGCGACTTCTCGACTTTCGGATCACCCCGCTCGACGAACGAAGGCCGAGCGACATCGCGCCCCGGACCGAAGAATTCACCACGCGAGGTCTCGACCCGCTCGGGCGTCTTCGAGATCGCCGCGAACGCCGGTCCGCCGCGAAACGTGTTCCGTGGATTGGTAAAGAACAATGCATGAAGCTTCGAGTCCCGCTCGATCTCCAGTGGTCCGGCGGCTTCGGGCTGATTGGCCAGGACGATCTGGAAGTAAGGAGCCACGCGGAACCGTCGAGGCTGGTCGGACTGATTCCGGATCGTGAGCAGGTAAACCGTCGCCGGCTGGTCGGGCGGGACGAAGACGGTCAGCTCGGTCTCGATCGACCCCTTGGTCATCCGGTAGGTGGCCGTGCCATCGACCCCGAATTCGCAAACGTAACTGGCCTGGCGATCATTGATCGGGTGATAGGTCGGCGAGAACCATTCATTGGTATCGATATCGTAAAGGTAGAACGCCTCCGACGGAACCTCACGCGTGACCGTATCCGACCAGTCGGGAGTGATCCGGTTCTGCTGGGAATTACCACTGGCCGACGAGTGCAAGCCCCGGTTCGTCACCAGGGTCGTCTGCCCCAGCGCGTTGGACAGCGCATGGTCATACGGGCGAGGCGTGAACGGTGTCAGGACCCGCAAGGTCCGGCCTCGGTCGAGAAATTCGTGATACGGTTGCGGCGTTCCCGGGGGGATCTCGCCGTGCCGGATCGAGTGGACGATCTTGCGTTTCCGCTCGGTGGGATGGGCGAGAGCGTGGGGTATCCGGAGGTGGCGGGCGATCAGATCGATGGCCGTTTTCTTGTCGCCGACCATGCCAATCAGCAAACGAACTTTTGTTGACCCGTTGGCGGCGATCGAGATCGGGATCAAGAGCGCGCCGATCGGGTCGAACGTCGGGTGGGCGTCGGTGTCTTGATGATCGGAGAAATCGAGCGTTTCGAGAACCCGAGAATCCCAGAGGCTCCGGGCCCGGCCGATGAAGTCGACCCGGGCGGTCAAGAACCCTTCGGGCGTGACATCCGCCGCCAGGATGCCCATCGCCTTGGCGTGCTTATCCCAGGCCAGGACCGCGTGCAGCCCCTGGGCGTATTCCATCTCGGCAAAGAGACGGTTGTACTGGGTGTGGCTCCGGTCGGCGTCGGCCTTGTTCAGAACCCATTCGAGATAAGGAATGACCTTGAGGTTCCGATCCTGGTTGGATCGGTTCTCGACCGTGATCTCCCAGACCTCCGCCGGGTCGCCGGGACCGGCCACGCGGATCTCGACGGTTGCCTTCAAGCCGGACGATTCGGAACCGATCCGCAAGCAACCGTCACCTGGTTCAAGCCGGAGTTCCGACCCCGACTCCGCCGGGAAATTACCAACGATCGGCCAGCTCTCGGCGCTGGCCGCGTCGACCAGGAAGAGAGCTCGGCCGGCGGGGTCGAGGAAGTCGTACGAGCGTCGGGTGACGTCATAACCGCGAGTGGTCGAGCGGACCTCGCCGGTCGCGCTCAACGTCACTTCATATTCGGTGTTGGCGATCGACCAGCTTGCCGGTGCCTGGGTCAGCCGCCGCGCTCTTGACCAGCGGATCAGCGAGAAGACCGAAGTGCTTACCACCAGGGCCGTCGCGACGCCAACGACTTGCTGGCCGGTCGAGAGCCCGAGGATCGGCGCCAGTAACTGACCGCCGCCGTTGGTCTTCTGGATCAGCTCATGCTGACGCCAGGCGAGATCCCATTCGGCCCCCTTGGGGATATAGAACGGAATGAGCAGCGGCGCCCAGGTCGTGAATCGCTTGACCCCTTCCGGAATGAATCGGCCGGTCGACGCCGGCGCGACAAACCGCGCGATCCGCCCGTCGAGTTTGTCGATTCCCTGGAAGCTGAGATTGACCAGCGTCGCCACGCGCAAGCCCATGTGGTCCATCCAGATCAAGATCCGGATCGCGTCGAAGGCGAGCAAGTAGATAAAGACCTGGAGACTCCAGGCACGGAAGGCTCCGGGAGTCATCGTGGCATCGTGATAGATCGCCAGAACCGTGCGGATGGCTCCATCCTGGTTGTACCAGGTTGGGTCGCCCATCGACCGGAGGAACGACTTGACGATCGGCGACATCCAGAGGCCCCAGCGAAAGACCATGATCATGTTCTGGGTCAGGCCGATCATCCCGGCCTTCGTGAACAGAGCCTTGATCGGCCCGGATTCCTTCTGGAAAAAGGCGGCCATGAAGGTTCCGTTGATCGCGAACAACCAGGCGGGGACCGCCCATTCGATGGTCCCGGCGAGCGCCTCGTCAAAGAGCAGCTTCACCCCGCCGGTCTGGGTCCCGAGGTTGATGTAGCCCCAGCGGCTCAGGAACGGTCGGACATCGTATTCTTGGGGCTTGGTGCCCATGCCGAGATACTGGTGGAACTTGGCCACGACGACCGCGACCTGTTCCGCATCGAAATAGAAGGCGATCGCCGCGCCGATGAAACCGCCCATCATCCCCTGGATCAGGTACACCTTCCACGACTGGACACGCCCCTGCTTCCGGGCGGATTCGAGAAAGTCGGCCAGGAAGTTCACCCCGGCATAGGCCGCCAGGCCGAAGCCAAAGCCATACAGCGATCTTTCGCTGATCGACCGCGTGGCGATTTCCTGGGACAGCCCGATTCCGAGCGCCAGGCCAACGATGGCCCCTCGGGCATAAAGCCACTGGTTGCCGTAGGCCTTGAACACTCGCTGATAAAAGCGATCACTCCCGTCAAACGTCTCGAAGATCGTCTTGATCAGCGGGAAGCCAAGCGTCCCGATGGCGATCGAGGTCAGAAGCGGCAGGGCCGTCGCGAACCGGCGGATCGGCTCGAACTCGCTGATCGCCCCCAGCCCGTAGATCAGCGCCATGAAGGTTCCGCTGTAGACCATCCCCTTCTTCATGCCCAGGAACGGGTTGTCGAAGGTCGAGGCGCGGGTGGGCGCTCCGCCATGAATCGCATCAAGCAACAAGCCGGTGACGAGATAGACCTCGCCCCAGAGCCCGGCCTGCGAGAACATCGTGGTCAGGACCGCGATCAACAGTCGGCCCGAACTTCCCCACCTCGCGGCCGCCTCGCCCGAACCGGCGTCGGCGATAATCGGCGCGACAACCGCCAGCAGAGCCACCGCCAGGAGCGTCACGTGAGCCGCCACCGAACCGACCAGTTTCCGCTTGGTCGACCAGGACAGCGCCTGAGCGATGACCACATTGAACCCGAACAGGATCGCCA
>JAJYCH010000569.1 GCA_021778575.1 Planctomycetota bacterium | reverse complement strand
CGAGGCCCACGACGCACTCATGGTGGAGATCGCCTGGGCTCGCCCCAACCGACATTTTTCGCTGCTGCCGCTTGACCGCGCTCCAGACCCCGACTTGGCTGACCCAAGAAAATCCGGGCACATGCCAGCTCGTTCGCTTCTCTTGAATATTTCGAGAATTTTGTTGCTTTTTTTGCAGGGGTGACAGATAAGAAATAAGCTTAACGCTGGCCTATCAAAATGGCTGGCCCTGAAGTAGGCCGGTATTTTCTGCCCGTCTCTCCCCGGGCGCTTCCGGTTCCATCTCTCACTCCGATGTCTTCACCTATCCCAGGCTCGATCGAAGGAGAGTCGATGTCCAGCCACTCGGTCGCCGGTGTCCTGGCCGTTTCCGCGTTGGGCTTGCTGCTGTCGTCGGGTTGCCAATCCGAGACCAAGCCCCTTACCACCGCGATCTCGGGCGAGCCCAATTACGGTTCGAACGCGAAGCCGCCGGCCGATCAGGTCGCCCCGCAAGCAGGGAAAGCGTCGAAGTCGCCCGGCGCCCCGCCGATCCGACGTTAATCCGACCGGTCCGCCTTCGCTCCTTGGCCAGTCCGCGTCCCCTTTGCGGACAGGGCCGGTGAATGAAGGCCGACTCGCCCCCAACTGATCCCGCTGCATCGCGGCCGTGATCGCCTGCGCCTGGAGAAGCAAGACATGCGGCCCGTCCGCGTCGGGCCTCCGCGCGCCCCAGCCAATCCACCCCCCTTCGTCCCTCGTCCACCGTTTTTTGCTTTCTAGTTCTTATTGACGGAGCTTTTCATGCGAACTCGACCCTCTCGTGGTTTCACGCTGATCGAGCTTCTGGTGGTGATCGCGATCATCGCCGTCCTGATTGCCCTGCTATTACCCGCCGTGCAGGCCGCTCGCGAGGCCGCCCGACGCTCGCAATGCGTCAACAACCTCAAGCAGATCGGCCTGGCGGTGATGAATTACGAGAGTAGCAACGGCTGCTTCCCACCGAGCTGCATCTATCCCTCGCCGATCGACAGCTACGGCTGGGGGCCGTCGGGCCAGTTGAGCCTGCTCCAGTTCATTGAACAGGGCACGCTCTGGAACGCTTACAATGTCGGGGCGGTCCAGTGTAACTCGGGGGGATGCGGCCTCTACAACATGAATACCACGGTCTTCAACTCCCAGGTGGCCTCGTTCCTCTGCCCGTCCGACGCCAAGATGCGGGCGACCGCCACGATCTGCAACTACGTCGGCAACGTCGGCGGCCCGTTCCAGCTCAATACGAGCTGGTCCGGCACGTTCATCCCAACGCCGACTCAGGATTTCACCTACCTGAACATCCAGTCGCCCTCGACCGTCAAGATCGCCTCGATCACCGACGGGACCAGCAACACCGCGCTCTTCAGCGAGGTTCTCTCGGGGATCGACAGCCTGTCGGGGATCACCCCGGCGACAAGCAACCCCAATCTCTGGAAGCGAGTTTACTTCCCGACTTCGGCGAGCGACCAGAACGCGACCGCCGCCGACGTGATCTCAGTGATCAACACATGCAAGTCTCTCACAGCCACCGCCCCCGCGCAGGGCGGAGTCCGTGGAGACTGGTTTTACTCGTACCCGAACTACATTAACTACGCGACCTACAACCACATGGGCCCGCCCAATAGCCGATCCTGTTCGACGTCCGGGTCGCCATCGTGGGACACCTGGGGGCTCGACGTCTACGGTATGGCACCACCCAACAGCAACCACCCGGGAGGGGTAAATCTGCTCTCCTGCGACGGATCGGTCAAGTTCATCAAGGACACCGTCAGCCTGCCGACATGGTGGGCTCTTGGCACCAAGAACGGCGGCGAGATCATCAGCGCCGACAGTTATTGAGCCGATCGGATTCGCGAGGCCGAGGGTCAACCCTCGGCCTCGGAACCCGGCCAGCATTCTCCGGTTGCCTAGACCCGCCCGTCGGGCTATATTCCCGCGCCATGGTGATCGACCGAAACACGGACGAAGCAACGGCGCGGACCGTGATCGGCCGGGCGACCCCCTGGGGTCTGCTCGGAATGGTCGCAATCGTCTTCTCGATCGAAACCTGGGTGGAAACCCATCGCGATCGGTTCGCTTCGCCGGTGGGGGCGATGTTCGAGGCTTCGGGACGGGCCTCGCGGACGGCGTCCGTCGGGCGCGACGTCCTGTTCTTTGGCGATAGCGTGATCAAGTTCGGTGTCGCCCCGAAGGTGATCGAGGCCCGGACGGGACTCAAGACGTACAACCTGGCGACGATCGGTAGCCCGGCGTCGATCCCGGCGATCTTGCTCCGCCAGGCTCTGGAATCGGGGGCTCGACCGAAGGCCGTGGTCGTCGACTTCAAGCCGACGCTCCTGAACCTTTATGAGGCCGATCCTCCCTCGTTCGGGCGGATCGCCGGGCTTGGCGACGGCCTCAAGATCGCCTGGACCACGCGACAACCCGACAATTTCACCCGGTTCGCGGTCGGGTGGATCTTGCCCACTTACCGCGACCGCTTCATGATCCGGATGCGGCTTGGCGAAGCGCTGTCGGGCCAGGTCGATCCGGCGTTCCAGCTTCCGGAAGCCCGCCGAGTCAACTGGACGGTCAACCTCGGGGCCGAGATCTTGCCCCCAAACCCATCGAGCTTGACCACGCCCGAGTTCGCCAACGAACGGAAGAACCTTGACCCTAACTGGTCGTGCCACCCGGTCAATGTCGCCGCGATCGATGAGTTCTTCCGGCTCGCGGCGGCTCATGACATCCCGGTTTTCTGGCTGTTGACGCCGGTCCACCCTCGGGTTCAGGCAGGGCGGACTCAGGCGGGAATCGACGCGTCGTGGGATCGATTTCTCGCGGAACGAACCCAGGGGCGAAACGTGGTGGTGGTCGATGCCCGACGATTGGGCGTTGCCCCCGACCTGTTTGTCGACGCCACGCACCTCGACCGCCGGGGGGCAGCAACCTTGAGCGAGGCCCTGGCCGATTTCCTGGTCGACTGGCGGAAGCATTCGCCCGGAGCGACAAACCGCTGGGTCGTCCTGCCGGCCCGGAATCGCCCGCTCGACGATGGTCGTCTGATCGAAGACACCGATCAGACGGGCCTGGCACTCCGGAACGCCGAGGGAACCGCTCGACGTTGAGAAGCGCTTTGCCCCGCCCACGGGTCGCCGGTTACAATCAAAAGGGAAACGGCTCTCGCGGGTTTCCATCCGACGATGATTCCGGGCTCGAAAAGGGCGGACCATGCGACAGACCCTCCGAAAATTGATCTTGGTCGGCTCGATCCTGGCGATTCCCGGCTTCTTCGCCAGCGCGACCGACGACGGGGCGAAGCAACGGCAAGCCGCCCAGTCAGCCTTGAAAGAATTCGGGCCGCTGGTCGGTAACTGGAAAGGGACCGGCCAGGTCAAGCGTGGTCAGGCGGGGGGCTGGCGCGAGGAGGCAAGCTGGGCCTGGAAACTCTCAGACAGGTCGGCGGAGTTAGAGATCGAAGTCGACAAGGGGAAGTACATCAAGTCGGCCACGCTCAAGCCGGGCGACAAACCAGGCGTCTACCTGATGGAGGCAACCCTGGCCGACGGCGGCAAACGGTCGTTTACCGGGAAGCTCGTCAAGGACAAGCCGCTGGTTCTCAAATCGGCCGAGCCGGGCGAAGGGGTCAGGCGCGTGACCTTGACGGTCCCCAACGAGTTCCGGTTTCTACTCTTGCTAGAGTCGGAACCCTCGGCCAACACCTTTGCCCGGTTGGGCGAAGTCGGCTACACCCGTCAGGGAGTCTCGTTCGCCGCGGGGGAATCCGGTCCGCTTTGCATTGTGACCGAGGGACGCGGGACGATCCAGGTCTCGCACAAGGGCAAGACCTATTACGTCTGCTGCTCGGGATGTAAAGACCTGTTCACCAAGGACCCCGAAGCGATCCTGGCCGAGGCCGCCGCCCGGCCCAAGAAATAGCGGGTAGCAGTCAGCAGTCAGCAGTCAGCAGTCAGCAGTCAGCAGTCAGCAGTCAGCAGTCAGCAGTCAGCAGTCAGCAGTCAGCAGTCAGCAGTCAGCAGTCAGCAGTCAGCAGTCAGCAGTCAG
>JAJYCH010000568.1 GCA_021778575.1 Planctomycetota bacterium | reverse complement strand
CGAATTCGCCGCCCCAGATCACCAGCGTTTCGTCAAGCAACCCTCGGCGCTTGAGGTCTTTAAGCAGCCCGGCGATCGGCTTATCGGTCCGGCCCGCGTGATAGGTGTGGTTATCCACCAGGTTGCCGTGGGCGTCCCAGTTGCTGTCGTTGTGGGCACCACCGGCGTAAAGCTGGACGAACCGGACACCACGCTCGACCAGTCGGCGGGCGAGCAGGCAGCGACGGCCGAAATCCTCGGTCTTCTTCTCGTCCATTCCGTAGAGCTTCTTGGTCTCTTCGGTCTCGCCATCGAAGCCGACGGCCTCGGGCGCGCTCCGCTGCATGGCGAACGCCATCTCGTAGCTGGCAATCCGCGCGGCCAGGTTCGAGTTATCAGCGCGGCTGGCGTGGTGGTCCTCGTTGAAACCGTGCAAGGCGTTGAGCATCTCACGCTGTTCGGCCTCGGTCCGGGTTTCCGGACGCTTCAGGTCGAGAACGGGAACACCGGCCGATCGGAGGATCGTTCCTTGATAGGTCGCCGGCATGTAGCCGCTCGACCAGTTTTTCGATCCGCTGATCGGCCCTCCGGTCGGGTCGAGCATCACGACGAACCCGGGAAGGTTCTCGTTGACGCTGCCGAGCCCGTAGTTCACCCACGAGCCCAGACAGGGGCTCCCGGAGAGGATCTTGCCCGTGTTCATCTGGAGCATGGCCGAGCCGTGGATCGGCGAGTCAGCCGTCATCGAGTGAAGGAACGCGATGTCGTCGACGCAGGTCGCCAGGTTCGGGAACAGGTCGCTGACGTGCTTGCCCGACTGGCCGTATTGCTTGAACTTCCACTTCGGCCCGACGACCCGCCCCTCGTTCTTCTTGCCGCCTCGACCGAAGGTCTTGATCGGGATGGTCTTGCCGTCCAGCTTGTACAGTTCGGGCTTGTAGTCGAACGTGTCGACCTGGCTCGGCCCGCCGTACATGAACAGGAAGATGACGCTCTTGGCCTTGGCCGGAAGCATCGGCTTCTTGGGAGCCAGGGGATTGGCGAAGGCTCCCGACTTGGCTCCATCGGCGGCGGCGGCGATCCCGCCATCGCGGCCGATCAGTCCCGCCAGGGCCAGGCCAGTGAATCCCGCTCCCGCTTCCCAGAGCATCTCGCGACGGGTCCGGCCGCAAAAGTTGCCGGCTGCCTCGCGAGGATTACGCGGATCATGACTCATCCGAAACTCCCTCGGCCCGTCGCTTGGGGCCGTGAATCAGGTCAATCCAGGTAGAGGAATTCGTTGAGGTTGAGGACAACCAGGCAGAACGATTCGAGCGCCAGCTCGGGGGTGGCTCCATCACGATCGCGCAGAGTCGTCATCAACGCCAGGCCGCGCTGGAGTTCGCGATCGGTCGGTTTGCGACCGGTCAGGAGGCGGAAGGCTCGATCCACCTGCCGGTTCGGGTCGGAACCGGCCTCGCGTTTCAGTCGCTCGGCGAGCTGTTTCGCCTGACGATTCATGAATGATCCGTTGAGCATCCCCAGCGCCTGGGTCGGCTGAGTCGTCGCGAACCGGACGGGTGAGGATCGGTCGGTCTCGGCAAAGTCGAAGCTTTCGAGGATCGGCAAGAGCAACGACCGCTTCACATGAACGTAGACGCTCCGACGGTTCTGGTCCTCGGCCGATGACTTGCCCCAGCCGGCTCCCGGAACCGACTGTCCCGCCATGACTTCCTCGGGGATCTCGGGGTAAACACCGGGACCATACATCTTCGGGCTCAGACTGCCGGTCACGGCCAGGATCGAGTCGCGAATCTCCTCGGCGGTCAAGCGTCGCATGTCGAACCGCCAGAACAGGTCGTTCATCGGGTCGGCCGCGAGCGCCTCGGCGTTGGGCCTTGACGACATCTTGTAGGCGTCGGAGTTGACGATCAGACGATGGAGCGGCTTCAGCTTCCAGCCATTGGCGATCAGCTCCGAGGCCAGCCAGTCGAGCAGTTCGGGATGGGTCGGTTTATCCCCCTGCGTTCCCAGGTTCGACGACGACCGGACGATCCCTCGGCCGAAGTGATACTGCCAGACCCGGTTCGCGAGAACCCGGGCCGTCAGGGGGTTGTCGGCGCTGGCGATCCAGTTGGCCAGGACCGTCCTCCGGCCCGTCGTCTTCGCTCCCGGCGGCGGAGACGGGATCTCGGGGGCCGACTTGCTGACCACCTGGAGGAATCCCGGCTCGACCTGTTCGCCCAGACTGTGAGGATTACCACGCAGCAGGAGGTAGGTCTCGCGAGGGTTAGGTCCGGCCTCGGTGACGATGAGCGCCCGGTCCGCTGGTGGTTTTTGATTCTTGAGCTGGTCGAGTTCGCGACGTAACTCGCGATACTTCTTGACTTTCTCTTCACCCAGGAGCTTCGGACCTTCACGCCGGATCTCGCGAGCCAGTTCAGCCGGCCCGAGCCCCTTGACCTTCTCCTCGCTCGACGTTGAGGTCGAAGCCGAGAGCGGACGATGGCTGAATCCGGGGCCGCTCCAGGCGACTGTCAGGCCAAGCCCACTCTGACGCTGGAAGTAGTCGAGCCGGATGGGCGACCGTCCCGCCTTGAGCTTCACCTGGGCCGATTTGACGTCCCCTTCGCCGTGAATCCCATCGTATTTAACGACTTGCGTCCCGCCGACGACAAGCTTTGAACCATCGTCCGAGTCGAGGAAGAAGGTGTAGAGGCCATCCTCGGGGACGATCAGGGTTCCTTCAAAAACGAAGCCAATCGCGCTGTCGCGGGTCCTGGGTGCGAGATCGAACTTTCCTTCGGGAAGCTTGCCGACCTCCTCGGGCTTGAGGGTATCGAAGTCGGGCAGCAGGTCGAACGTGTCGCGATAAAACCGGTAAGTCAGCTCGTCGAGATCCGCCGAGGCCGCTTTACCACCTCGCGACTTCTCCGACGCGGCCAGAAATTCGGTCTCGATCGCCGTGACGGCGGCCTGGACCTCGTTCCGTTTCTTCTCCAGATCAGCGGCGGAACGTTCGAAGGCGAGACGGGCTTCGTCGCTCGCGAACAGCGTGGCCTCGTCGGTTGGTCCGCCGTTCCGGTAGTGGTTGACGTTCTGGAAGAAGCTCAGGAACCGGTAATAATCTTTCTGGGGGATCGGGTCGAGCTTGTGGTCGTGACAGCGGGCACAGTCGACGGTCAAGCCCAGGAAGACCTGGCCGGTCGTGGCCACGATGTCGTCCAGGCCATCGTAGCGCGACTGGTCGCGATCGGCCGGTTCGTCATCCCAGAGCCCCAATCGATAGTAGCCGGTGGCGATCAATCCGTCGGACCCGCCATCGGGAAGTTCGTCGCCGGCGAGTTGTTCCTTGATGAACCGGTCGTAAGGTTTATCGTCGTTGAACGACCGGATCACGTAGTCGCGATAGCGCCAGACGTTTGGCTTCACGCCGTCGCGCTCGTAGCTATTGGTCTCGGCGAAGCGAACGAGATCGAGCCAGTGCCGGCCCCACTTCTCGCCGTAATGCGGCGAGGCAAGCAGTCGATCAACCAGCTTGGAGTAAGCCTCGGGTGAGGAATCGGCGACGAAGGCGTCGACGTCTTCGGGAGTCGGCGGCAGACCGGTGAGGTCGTAGGTGACCCGACGGATCAGTTCCTGTTTCGATGCGGGCGGGTTGGCGGACAGCCCTTTGGCTTTACGTCCGGCCTGAAGGAACGCGTCGATCGGCTGGGTGCTGGTTCCGGAAGTGGCTGGAACGGGCGGCCGTGTCAGTGGGCGAAACGACCAGTGAGCGCGGTCGGCGTCGGTGATTGCGTAGCCTGGTTTGCGAATATTGCCGGCGGGTTCGGCCGAGGTGGGAGCGGGCGCTTTATCGCCGCCGGGCCAGGGAGCGCCCATCTTGACCCACTGGGTCAGGGCCTCGACCTGTTTCGGCGGCAGCTTCCCTTTCGGGGGCATTTCCGGCCCCTCGTAGCGGATCGCGGCGACCAGCGGGCTTTCTTCGGGCTTGCCGGGCAGGACCGCCGCCCCCGAATCGCCACCGGCGAGAATCGAGGCTCGCGAGTCGAGCCGGAGCCCCGCCTTGACCTTCTTCTCGCCGTGGCAGCTCTGGCAATGCTCGACCAGAATC
>JAJYCH010000567.1 GCA_021778575.1 Planctomycetota bacterium | reverse complement strand
TGGCTGGCTGGCGACTCACTGGATCGTCTTCAGCTTCGCACAAGGGATCTTTCATGAGTATTACACGACGGTCATCGGTCCGGCCGTCGCCGCGCTCGCCGGAATCGGCGTGGTCGCTCTCTGGAAAACCTCGGGGCAGGGGGGATGGCGGGTCCTGATCCTGCCGCTGGCGATCGGCCTGACCGCCGCCTGGCAAGGGGTGATCGTCAACCCTTATCCCGACTGGAAGCGCTGGCTCTTGCCGATGATCGCGGGATCGGCCGGCGTGGGATCGGTCGGCTACCTGGCGTCTCGATGGTGGTCGAGCCTGTCCTGGGCCCGGGTGTCGGCGAGCCTGGCCGTGGGCGTCCTGTTCGTCGGCCCGACGCTCTGGTCGCTGGGCGCGGTCCTGGCTCCGGGGAACTCGATGATGCCCTCGGCCGATCCGACGATGCTGGGAATCAAGCGCGACAAACCGATCTCGCCGATGCCGTTCGGTCCGGGTGGACCCGGTGGTCCCGGCGGTCCGATGGACCAGGACCCGAAGGAAACCGAGCGGATGATCGCGTTCCTGAAGGCGAACCGTCACGACGAGTCGATCCTGATCGCGGCGACCTCCAGCATGCCGGTCGCGCCGATCATCATCGCCAGCGGCGAGACCGCCATCTCACTCGGCGGCTTCATGGGCGCCGATCCCGCGATCTCGAAAGACGCCTTCATCAAGCTGGTCGAGGACGGCAAGCTCCGCTTCTTCCTGTTCGGCGGCGGGCCGGGCGGCGGTGGTCTGCCGGGCGGTCGCGGTGGGCCTCCAGGCGGACCGGGCGGCGGGCCTCCCGGTGGACCGGGCGGACCCGGTCGAGGTGGGTTCGGACCTCCCGGGATGATGGGAAACACCGAGATCGTCGCCTGGGTCCGCGAGCACGGCAAGGTGGTCCCCTCGAAGCTCTGGAAGGTCGAAAAACCGACCGAGCCCGACGCCGAACCCGACGCCGAGCCCGCCGGGCCTGGACCTGGCGGGCCTGGACCCGATGAGCCTGGACCGGGCGACCCGGCGTTCAACCCGGCCCGGATGTTCCGGCGGATGCGAGCGATGACCCAGATTTACGACCTCCGGCCCGAGCTGGGGATCAAAGAAACTCCGGCTCCTTGAGCCGAGCAAAATCGACAGACCGTCACCCGATCATCCCCGAATCTCTCAAAGGAACCGATCCGATGTTACTTTCCCTGGTCATCCCGGTCTTCGACGAGGAGGACGCGCTGCCGCACCTGCTCGGCAAGATCGGGCCGATCCTTGACGAGATCGATTGCGATCATGAGATTGTGTTCATTGACGATGGCAGTCGCGACGCTTCGAGGCGGATTCTGGCCGAGCTGGCGGCGCGTGATTCTCGGGTGAAGATCCTCGGATTCAGCCGGAATTTTGGCCATCAAGCGGCGATCACGGCGGGGCTCGACTTCGCCTCGGGCGACGCCGTGGTCGTGATGGACGCCGACCTTCAGGACCCTCCCGAGCTTCTTGCCGAGATGGTCAAACTGTATCGCCAGGGGTTCGACGTCGTCTCGGCGCAGCGGATCGGCCGGGATGGCGAGAGCCTGTTCAAGCGGGGAACCGCCTCGCTTTTTTATAGCTTGATGCGCAAGGCCGTCGACGAGCGGCTCCAGCCTCAGGTGGGGGATTTCCGCCTGTTCAGCCGGGCCGCCGTGCTGGCGCTCCGGGGGTTCCGCGAGCAGCACCGGTTTCTCCGGGGGATGGTCGCCTGGCTCGGCCTGAAGGAGGCCATTCTCCCGTTCCACCGGCCGGCCCGGGTCGCGGGGACGACCAAGTATCCCGCCTGGAAGATGGCCCGGTTCGCCTGGACGGCGATCTCGTCGTTCTCGGCCTTGCCGCTGAAGGCGACGCTCGTCGGCGGGTTGATTTTGACGGCGATCGGCGTGGGCTACTCGGCCCTGGTGATCTACGAGGCTCTGGTGCTCAAGACCACGGTCCGGGGCTGGAGTTCGAGCATCTGCTTCCAGATCGTCTTCTCGGGCGCGACGTTGACCGCCGTCGGACTGGTGGGCGACTACGTGGCCCGGATCTATGAAGAAGTGAAAGGACGTCCGCTCTACGTGCTCGGCGAGACCTGGAACGTTCCGGCCACCGTCGCGCTACCGCCTCGATCCGTCCGGGTCTCCGCGCGAAACCCGGCAGAACCGATCTCAGGAGAGGACGAATCATGTCCGTCGAACCCATCGATCGCGGCGTTCTCGGCGACGAGCTGAGCCCGACCGCCACGCCGCTCGAACCGGCGCGCTACCACGCTCTCGACCGGGTCCGGGCGCTGGCGATGCTCCTGGGCGTGGTCTATCACGTGCTGCTGTTCCGGATGTTCGCCGGCGGCGGCAACCCGATGGAAATGATGAACCCCAATTCGCCCCCAAAACTGCTGGGCGACTGGCTCCATAGCTTCCGGATGCCCTTGTTCTTCGTGATCGCCGGGTTCTTTGCCCGGATGATGCTGGTGAAGTACGGTCCTCGCGAATTCCTCCGGCGCCGAGCCTGGCGGATCGGCCTGACCCTGGTGATCGGCATGTTCACGTTCGGGCCGCTTTATGTCTTCACTCGCGACCTGACCTCGCGACCGCCCAGCTTCGGACCGGGACCCGGACCGCCGGGAGGTCCACGAGCCGCGGTCGGACCGGGGCAAGGAACGGGGCAAGGAACGGAACGCGGTCCCGCTGGATTGGCACCGGGCAGACCTCCGGGAGATCGGCCGGGAGGCCCGGGATTCCGACCGGGCGGTGGTCCGCCGGGAGGCCTGATGTTCGGTGGCGGCGACAGCATGGGCAACCGGATTTTTGGACCTTACAACCGGTTCGTCCAGCTCAATCATCTCTGGTTTCTCTGGTACTTGCTGGTGTTCGTGGTCGTCGCGCCGTTCTTGACCGGGGCGCTGGCGGTGGTCGTTCCGCCGGCTCGGGACGACGTCGGCGACCGGCTTGGTCTCAAGCTCGTCCGCGTCGGGCTGACTCCGGTGATTTTGGCCCTGGTGAGCACGCCGTTGCTCCTGGTCTGCACGCCGATGTTCGGCTGGTTTCTCGGGCTCACCCCGGCGATCTTCCGGGCGTTTCCCGACTTCGTCACTCATCCCGACCCCGAGATGGGGTTCTACTTCGCCTACTTCCTGACCGGCTGGTGGCTCCATCGCGAGCGTCGGGCGCTTCCCGGCGTCGCCGGCACCTGGCTGCCCAACCTGGTCGTCGGCCTGGGGGCGTTCGCGGTCGCCTTGCGACTGGAGCGGCTGGCCCGAGGCGACAACCCGATGATGATGATGCCGGGACCCGGATCGACACCTGATGGCGGGCTCATCAAGGTGCTGGCTTACGCGAGCTACTGTCTCGGATCAGCCTGCACCAGCTTCGCTCTGATCGGCGTCTTCCTCCGCTATTTCGACCGGCCCAGCCGGACCTGGCGGTACCTGGCCGACACGGCGCTCTGGGTTTATCTGATCCATCAGCCGCTGGTCCTGATCGGCCTGGCGGCGGCTCGCCCGCTCAACTTGCCCTGGTGGGCGTTGACGGCGGTCGTCACCCTGTTCACCGTGGCGTGTGCCCTGGTACTCTACGAGGGACTGGTCAGGCGGACGCCCCTGGTCCACCTGTTCGGACCGTCGCAGTCGAAAAAGGCGGCCCTGGCGGAGAATCCCAATGGAAACTGAAATCGCCCGGACCTCGCCCACCGGCGGCCCCTTGACCTCGGCGAAGTCGATTCTGCTGATCGATGACGACGTCGAGCTGGGCCAGGCGATGCGCGAGTTCTTCGGCCGTCGCCAGATCGATCTGGAATATGTCCACGAACCACGCAAAGGTTTGGCCCGGGCGCTGACGGGAAAGCACGATCTGATCTTGCTCGACGTGATGATGCCGGGGCTCGACGGTCTGGAATTGCTCGGGATTCTCCGGCGATCGAGCCCGGTTCCGGTCATCATGCTGACGGCGAAGACCCGCCAGATGGACCGGGTGGCGGGGCTCGACGCCGGGGCCGACGATTACCTGCCCAAGCCGTTCGGTCCCGAGGAATTGCTGGCCCGGATTCGCGCGGTGCTCCGCCGGACCCACCAGGTCACC
>JAJYCH010000566.1 GCA_021778575.1 Planctomycetota bacterium | reverse complement strand
ACCTTCGTAGATGTGGCCGACCTTGACCCCTTCGGTCATCGCCTGGATCTTGTCGCGAGCGGCCTCGGCCCCTTCGGCGGTCGGGCTGGCGAGGGTGACGATCCCGCTGTCCTCGATGTCGATCTTGGCGCCGGTCTCGTCCTGGAGGCGACGGATCGTCTTGCCTCCGGGGCCGATCACGAGGCCGATCTTGTCGGGGTTGATCTGGATCTGAATCAGGCGAGGAGCGTTGGTCGAGATCTCCTCGCGCGGCCGCTTGATCGACCGGAGCATGGTCCGGAGGATTTCGAGCCGGGCTTCACGGGCCTGGGCGAGGGTTTCCTCGACGATCGGGCCGGTGATCCCCAGATTCTTGAGGTCGAGCTGGATGCCGGTCACGCCTCGCTGGGTTCCGGCGACCTTGAAGTCCATGTCGCCGAAGTGGTCCTCGTCGCCGATGATGTCGGTCAACAGGACGTGGCGGCCCGAGGCGGTGTCCTCGACCAGGCCGATCGAGATCCCGCCGACCGGGTCGGAGATCGGCACGCCGGCGTCCATCAGGCTGAGGGTCGCCCCGCAGACCGATGCCATCGAGCTCGAACCGTTCGATTCGAGAATGTCCGAGATCACCCGGATCGTGTACGGGAAGCTGTTGGAGTCGGGCAGGACCGGAGCGACCGACCGTTCGGCCAGGGCACCGTGGCCGATTTCGCGGCGGCCAGGCCCCCGGATCGGCCGGACCTCGCCGACGGCGAAGCTCGGCATGTTGTAGTCGAGCATGAACGCCTTGCTGTACTCTTCCATGATCCCATCGACTCGCTGGGCGTCGGCACCCGTTCCAAGCACCGTCGTGACCAGGGCTTGCGTCTCGCCTCGCTGGAAGATCGCCGAGCCGTGGGCTCTCGGGAGCAAGGAGACCTCGCACGAGATCGGCCGGAGGTCGCGCGGGCCTCGACCGTCCGAGCGGTGGCCGTCGAGGATCAACTCGCGGACGACCTTCTCTTCGACCGCGTGGAACGCCGTCTTGACCTGGAGCGCGGTGACCAGTCCCGAGCCGTCGGCCGGCGCGTATTCGGCGACGACCCGCTTGAGGATGCCTTTGACCGTCTCGTTCCGTTCCTGCTTGCCGTGGATCATCTTGGCTTCGCGGATCTCACGCCCGAAGCGGCCGTAAAGCTGCTCCTTGAGCGGGTCGACCGGCGGTTCGATCTTCTGGTACGGCGGCAGGCCCAGGGCGTTCCGGAGGTCGTGCTGAAGCGCCAGGACTTCCTGGTTCAGCCGGTGGGCCTCCATGATCGCCTCGAACATCTCGGCTTCGGGCAGTTCGCGCCCGAACCCTTCGATCATGACAATGGTCTTGTCGGTGGAGGCGACGATCAGGTCGAGGTCGCTGTCCTTCATCTCGGTCGCCGTCGGCAAGGCGATGAACTTGTCGGCCACCCGGGCCAGGCGGACGGCGCCGATCGGTCCCATGAACGGGACGTTGGACAGGATCAAGGAGGCGGAGGCACCGATGATCGAGAGAACGTCGGAGTCATTCTCGCGGTCGGCCGAGATCGGCCCGGCCTGGATCTGGACCTCGTCGCGAAATCCTTCGGGAAAGAGCGGCCGGATCGGCCGGTCGATCAGACGCGAGGAGAGGATCTCCTTGGTCGTCGGCCGTCCTTCACGCTTGATGAAGCCGCCGGGGAATTTACCCGCAGCGTACACTTTCTCGCGGTAATCGACGGTGAGCGGGAAAAAGTCGAGACCTTCCCGGCCAGGGCCGGAGACGGTGGCGACCAGGGTCATGGTGTCGCCCACGCGAACCACGACGGCGCCGCTGGCTTGCTTGGCCAGCCGGCCGGATTCGATGGAGACCATCTTGCCACCGATCGAACGCTCGACGGTGACGGGCTTCCGCGTCGCGAAAGACGAGCTAGACATTCAAAATCCTACCTCGGCCGATGGGCAGCATTGGGGAAGGCGCGAGCGATGGGAGGAGAAGAGACCAGATCGGACCAGCCGCACGAACGGGTCGCGCGCCGGCCCTGATAACGATCGACCGGGAGATTTTGACCCCCCGATCGACCCTCGAAACTTCATTCCAACAAAGCGGACTGCGAGATCCGGCAAGGAGAGCCATTCTCCCCTCGTTTTCAAGTGATTCGTCCCGAGAGGGGCCGGCGAATTACTTGCGGATACCCAGTCGCGAGATCACTTCGAGGTAGCTCTTGCGGTCGGTGAGCCGAAGATACTTGAGCAAGCTCGAACGCTTCGAGACCATCATCAGCAGCCCTCGGCGGCTGGCGTGGTCCTTGGCATGCGTCTTGAAGTGGTCGGTCAAGTCCGTGATCCGGGCCGTCAAGAGGGCGATTTGCACCTCGGGCGAGCCCGTGTCCTGAGCCACCCGGCCAAACGACCCGATGATCTCCTGCTTCTTCTCCTTCGTGATCGCCATCGCGCGCCCCACTGCCACACGGCCTCATTTCGAGGGCCGTTTCTTGGTAAATCCTTACGCTGGAAGACGACCAATGTAGCGCATCACCGCCCGGAATGCAATCCCTCACCAGGCGGATTCCCAAGAGCTACCAGCACGGGTGGATGCCGAGCCGCAGGGTGGGCTCCGCATACCATCCAATCAACAACTCGGGAATGGTGCGACGAGCCCATCCCGGCGAGACTCGTCTCTTTCTCCGCGCAAGCTCTCGTGATAGATTCAACCAACGTCAATCCTCTCACGGGAAGTTCGGTTGCATGTCGACTCTCCAGATCAAGCCCGGTCACAAGGCGATCCAGGCGTATTACGACGCCTTGAAGGTCTTTGACGTTCACTCGGCGGCCCATGAAGGGGCGACCAGCACCGCGTTTCAATCGCTGTTGATGGCCACCGGTCAGGAGCGCAAGTGGGCCTTGATCCCCCAGCTTTCGCTCAAGATTGCCGGGAAGAACGTTCGGCCCGACGGGACGTTTCGCGACGAGTGGCACCTGCCGCGCGGTTACTGGGAAGCCAAGGACACCAACGACGACCTTGACGCCGAGATCCGCAAGAAGACCGCCAAGGGTTACCCGCTCACCAACACCATCTTCGAGGACACGCAGACCGCCGTCCTGTTTCAGAACGGTCTCGAAGCCCGGCGGATTCCGCTCAGCGAGCCCGCCAAGCTCGCCGACCTCCTCACCGACTTCTACCGCTACACCACGCCCGACTACGAAGGCTTTAACGAGGCCGTCGCCGCCTTCAAGGAGCGGATTCCCGACCTCGCCCGCGGCCTGACCGAGAAGATTGCCCTCGCCCACAAGAAGAACAAGAAGTTCATCGCCGCCTTCGATACCTTCTTCGAGCTTTGCCAGACCTCGCTCAACCCCAATATCCGGGTCGAGGCCGTCGACGAGATGCTCGTCCAGCACCTTCTGACCGAGCGGTTGTTCCGGACGATCTTCCAGAACCCCGACTTCGCGCACCGCAACGTCATTGCCGCCGAGATCGAGACCGTCATCGACGCCTTGACCAGCACCAGCTTCAGCCGGACCGACTTCCTCAAGAGCCTCGACACGTTCTACGTGGCGATCGAAGGAGCGGCGGCGACGATCCAGGATTTTAGCCAGAAGCAGCACTTCCTCAACACGGTTTACGAGCGGTTCTTCCAGGGCTACTCGGTCAAGGTGGCCGACACCCACGGGATCGTCTACACGCCGCAAGAGATCGTCGACTTCATGTGCGCCAGCGTCGAGGAAGTGCTCCGGACCGAGTTCGGCAAGGGGCTCGGCGACGAAGGGGTGACGATCCTCGACCCCTGCACCGGAACCGGCAACTTCATCGTCAACCTGATGCGGCGAATCCCCAAGAAGGATCTCCCCCGAGCCTACAAGGAACAACTGTTCGCGAATGAAGTGATGCTCATGCCCTATTACATCGCCGCCATGAACATCGAGCACGAATATTACGAGTTGACGGGATCTTACGAGCCGTTCGAGGGGTTGTGCTTCGTGGATACGCTCGAACTGGCGGAGGGGGAGCAACGACAGTTGTCATTCATGTCGGAGAAGAACACGGAGCGAGTCGAGCGGCAGAAGCGGACGCCGATCACGGTGGTGATTGGGAACCCGCCTTACAATGTTGGTCAGATCAATGAAAATGATAACAACAAAAACAGG